>DATDUA010000041.1:0-4666 GCA_035290605.1 Candidatus Nanoarchaeia archaeon | reverse complement strand
TTCAGCTCGGCAACTTCCAGGTCTTCCAGAGGCTCCAGCCTTACGAAATTATTCCCTTCGGACAATTTGCTGTTGATGTTCTTTGAAAACATTGCCTTGTCTGTCTGCACGCTCTCGATATGCCCGTTTATGTTAAGCCTTGCCCTTTTTTGGCTCTTGTCATCAACAAACTTTATTGTAAGCACGGCATCCTCATCGCCATTTCTTATTTTGCTGAAAGTGCCTGGGCTTATCTCAAAGAAATATGTCTTAACCTGGGGCTCCTTGAATTCCAGCGATATCTTGATTTGCTCAACGCTGTAGCTGCCTTTATTTGTCTTAAATACAATATTATTCTCGCCCTCATTCAGGGCGCTTTTCGGTATGCTCTGCCTGTACTGGTCATTGCATTTTGGGACAGAGGAAAACATCTTTTTATTATTGACAAACACATCCAAGGTGCCAAGCTCGTTCACATTGCCGCAGTATGGCACGAATTTAAGCGTTGCCCTGTCCATGCTTGCGTATTCAGAATCGCTTAATGTGAAGATATTGGTGCTTTCCTGCTTGCTCGTGTCTGTTATGTCGCCGATTATTTTGACATTCTCAAAGCTGTACTCATTTGTTGTCCAGAATTTTGCGCCGACAGAAGAAACGCTGAACTCAAGCGTATTTGCCTTTCCAAGAAGGTTTTTGCTCAGCTTTACAGGCTCTGCTGCCTCGCTTGCAATCTCGTTCTCAAAAATCACCGCATTGTTCAGCTTTATTGCCAGAATTCCATTTCTCTTTTTTGATGTGAATGACACAACAACATTATCGGTGTTTTCAGGCTCAGCAATCCCAAAATCGATTTTTTTTGCTCTTTTGTCAAACCAGCCGTTTCTTACGATGAATGGGTTTATGCTCTCTAATTCCTTGGCATTGGTTGTTTCAACAAGGAATATGTTTGGAATGCCCTTTTCGCTTTCCATGCCAGTTGACGTGCTTAACACCCCAGGGGACTCCTTTAGCAGGATATTTGAGCTCTCTTCAGCAGCCGCGTCCTCCTTCTCCTTCACAATCTTTTCCCTTTCGGCTGTTGGCAGGAATACAATATAAAGGATTATCAGGCCTGCAATTATTGCAACCAAAATTGCGGCATTTAAGCCTGTCTGGGCATTTTTTTGCATTATAGCACCTTTTTTGCGCGGATTGAATAACTACTCCAAAGAAATTAACATAAACATATTTAAATGTTTTTATTTTAATGTTTTATATGAAACTTGTGCATTCCAACCTTAAAAAAGGCGAAGTTAAAGTATTGACGCAAAGCCTTGATGACTTGTGGTACTTAAGCTCAATCATAGAGCCAAAAGACATTATTCAGGGCAAAACCTTGAGAAAAATCAAGCAGGTTTCCAGTGAAGAAAGGGCAAAGGAAGCTACAAAAAAGCCGGTTTTTATGAAGCTGGAGGTTGAAAATGTTGAGTTCAGCAAGCATTCCAATGTATTAAGGGTTTCTGGAGTGATAAAAGAAGCTCCGGAAGACATTCAATTGGGAAGTTACCACACTTTTAATATAGATAACAATACCACGATTGCAATAATCAAAGAGCAATGGCTCAGGTACCAGCTTGACAAGCTTAAGGAAGCCTGCTCCGAGAAGAAATTCTCTTTGCTGATATGCGTCCATGACAGGGAAGAGGCTTATTTTGCTTTGCTCAGAAAATATGGATATGAGGTGCTGGCCCATATGCAGGGAGAGGTGCAAAAAAAAAGGGCTGAAAACATAAAGAAGGAAAACTTTTATTTAAGCATAATAAGCAAATTGAATGAGTATGTCGAAAGGTACAAAATAAATCAGGTAATCCTTGCAAGCCCTGCATTCTGGAAAGAAGACTTGCTGAAAGAATTGAAAGACAACGAACTAAAAGAGAAGATAATACTTGCAACCTGCTCTTCTGCAACAAAAAACGGCATAGATGAGGTTATAAAAAGGCCTGAAGTCAGGGAAGCGCTGAAACAGGAAAGAACTGCAAAGGAAATCAACAAAGTTGAGGAGCTGTTCACAGAAATTGCAAAAAGCAATCTTGCCGTATACGGCTTGAAAGAAACAGAAAACGCATCTTTAATGGGCGCCGTGAAGGAGCTGTTAATCACAGACTCTCTGATACAAAAATCAAGGATGGAAAATTTCTATGCAAAAATAGAGAATATGATGAAATCTGTTGACAAAACAAAAGGCAGCATAATCATTATAAGCTCTGAGCACGAGGGCGGCAAAAGATTGGATGGATTGGGAGGGGTAGCAGCTATTTTAAGGTTTAAGATGAATTATTGAGAAAATTATAAAAAGTTAATCGATTAAATCACAAAAAAAGAGGTGGCAAATGCCTTATATTGATTCTATCCTGAAAGAGGACAGGGTATTCTACCCAAGCGATGAATTCAGCAGAAAATCCCATATCAGGAATATGCAGGAGTATTCAAATCTCTATAAAAAATCAATTAAAAATCCTGAAGCATTCTGGGCGGAAAAGGCGAATGAGCTCGAGTGGTTCAGGAAATGGGACATTGTTTTTAGAAATGATATGGGATTTTTCAAGTGGTTTGAAGGCGGCTACCTGAATGTATGCCACAATTGCCTTGACAGGAATATTAAAGGCAAAAAAGACAAGATTGCCCTGATATGGGAGTCCGAATCCGGAGAAAGCAAATCCTATACTTATGGGCAGTTATTGAGAGAGGTGTGCAGGTTTGCAAATGTTCTAAAGGAAAAAGGTGTCAAAAGAGGCAACGTTGTCGAGATATACCTGCCGATGATCCCCGAATTGCCAATTGCAATGCTTGCATGCGTCAGGATAGGTGCAATACACTCTGTTGTTTTTGCAGGCTTCAGCTCTGATGCCTTAAGAGACAGGATACAGGATTCAAATGCTGAATTGCTTATAACAGCAGACAGCGGCTTTAGAAACGGCAAAATTTTTCCTTTGAAAGATAATGCTGATTCTGCTTTGAAAGAATGCCCGACAATTAAAAGGGTTATTGTTGTCAAAAGGACATGCAATAAAGTTGCAATGCAGAATGGCAGGGATTATTGGTTGCATGAATTGGTTAATGAAGAGGGCATAAATGATTTTTGCGAGCCTGAAAGCATGCACTCAGAAGAGTCATTGTTTATTCTTTATACGTCTGGAACAACAGGAAAGCCAAAAGGGGTTTTGCATACCCATGCAGGCTATCTTCTTTTTGCTTATCTGACCTTTAAATGGGTTTTTGACATAAAAGACAATGACATTTATTTCTGCACAGCTGACATCGGATGGATAACCGGGCATTCTTATATTGTTTACGGGCCATTGACAAACGGGGCAACTGTTGTGATGTACGAAGGTGCGCCTGCATTTCCAAAGCCTGACAGGTTTTGGCGCATAATAGAAAAACACAAGATTACAATATTTTACACCGCGCCGACTGCAATAAGGGCGCTTGCAAAAGAAGGCGACGAGTGGCCAAGTAAATGCAACTTAACCAGCTTAAGGCTCCTTGGCACAGTCGGAGAGCCAATCAACCCTGAAGCATGGATGTGGTACTATGAAGTGATCGGCAAGGGAAGGTGCCCCATAGTTGACACATGGTGGCAGACAGAAACAGGAGGCATATTGATAACTCCTTTGCCAGGCGCCACCCCTCTAAAGCCAGGCTCTGCAACAATGCCATTTTTTGGGATTATGGCAGATGTCCTGAGAGAAGACGGAACAAAAGCCGATGTTAACGAGGGAGGCTACTTGGTAATTAAGAATCCGTGGCCTGGGATGCTAAGAACAATATGGAACGATCCTCAAAGATACATGCATGCTTATTTTGAAAAATTTGGGGTTTATTTGACAGGCGACAGCGCAAGAATGGATAAAGACGGATACTTCTGGATAATGGGCAGGATTGATGATGTGATAAAGGTTGCCGGGCATAGAATCGGAAGCGCAGAAGTTGAGAGTGCATTGGTAAGCCATAAGGCTGTTGCAGAAGCCGCTGTTGTTCCTTTCCCTCATGAAATAAAAGGGCAGGCAATATATGCTTTTGTTGTCTTAAAAAAGGGTTTCAGGAAAAGCGATGCGCTAAAAGAGGATCTAAAAAGCCATGTCGCTGCCCATCTCGGCCCGATTGCAAAGCCTGACAAGATTCAGTTTGCAGATGACCTGCCAAAGACAAGAAGCGGAAAGATAATGAGGCGCATATTGAAAGCAATTGCTGAAGGAAACAATGATTACGGCAACATAATGACATTAGCAGACCCGGGCGTTGTTGAGGTTCTGGCTAAAAACAGGGTAAGCTCACTATAAACTTCCGATATATTTATATATTAGTTCTCTATAATATGTCATAACTTACCAGTTAAGATAAATAGTTACCATTTTTGAATGGAATTACTACTAACTGATAAAAAATAATAACATTTTAATAGTAGTGTTTTTTACCCCCTATACAATAACAAGGGGGGTGTGTTTAAATGATAGTTAAAGAAGAATTTTTGAGCAAACTGAGAAGGTTCTTTTCTTTGAACCTTTACGAAGTAAAAATCTGGACAGCGCTGCTTAGCAGAGGGGTATCCACAGCAGGAGAGCTTTCTGACATAGCCAATGTACCAAGAAGCAGAAGCTATGATGTTCTGGAGTCATTGGAAAAGAAAGGCTTTGTTATCATGAAG
>DATDUA010000040.1:0-3192 GCA_035290605.1 Candidatus Nanoarchaeia archaeon | reverse complement strand
TGAGCTCTGAGAATAATTTTACTAAATCCTCTGTGCTTGAAAAAGGAGAAATCCAATAAGAATTTTTGATAATTGGCCAGCATGCATAATTCAGATTTTTATTTATTCTCCTTGCTTGCCAGGCTATTTTATTGAATTCATTTAAAGATTTGGCTGCTATAAATATTCTCGATTCAAACTTAATCAGCTTTAATTTTTCTAAATTGTCTTTTGTTGGAAATTCTTCATAAAAATCTATTTGCATAACTCTTTTAAACAATATAGATTTAATAACCTTATGAAAATTGGCGTTTTATTTTCCGGCGGGAAGGACAGCACTCTTGCACTGCATTATGCCCTGAAATACAGCGATGTTAAATGCCTTGTGAGCCTTGTTTCAAAAAATCCTGCAAGCTATATGTTTCATACGCCGAACATCAGGCTTGTTGGGAAACAGGCAGAGGCAATTGGAATTCCAATTATTATTGAAAGGACAAAAGGAGAGAAGGAGATTGAGCTCAAGGATTTGGAGAGGGCAATAAAAAAAGCCATCAAGATTTACAGGATTGAAGGCATTGTTACCGGAGCCTTAGAGAGCATTTACCAGGCATCAAGGATACAGAGAATATGCAGCAAGCTTGGCATTGAATGCTTTAATCCTCTGTGGCAGAGAAATCAACTTGAGCTTCTTGGCGAGATTATAAAACTGAGGTTTGATGTTATAATCACGGGCGTTTTTGCCGAGGGCATTGAAAATCTTGCTGGAAAAAGAATTGATAGGGAATTTCTTGAGGAGATAGGAAAAGCGCATGAGAAATACAAAATAAATCCTGCAGGAGAGGGCGGAGAATTCGAGAGCCTTGTTTTGGACGCGCCATTTTTCAGGAAGAGGCTGGATATTCTGAAAAGCCGCATAAAAGAAGACAGGCAAGGCGGAAAGGTTCTGGAAATAACTGAAACAAGGCTGCTAAAGAAGGAGAAGAATGAAAAAAATGAAAAATAAACTATTTAATATTTGCAGGGAGAAGCTACATTAGATAATATGAAAAATAAACTGCTGATAGTCAGTGTTTGCAAGGAAAAATTGCATTATTTTGAGTTTGTGAAGCCGATAGAGGATATAGCAAGAGGAATGGCAGAGGAGGATATTTATTTTGAAACAAGAAGCTATAAAAACCTCGGGCAGGAGGATGTCAAGAAATTTGACAGGATAATAATATGCGGCACTTCACTGAAAGACTGCGAGTATCTTAACAGAATAAAAAAATTTTCGTGGATTAAAAGGCATGGTGGGAAGATTTTGGGGATATGCGCAGGCATGCAGGTTATCTGCCTTCTTTATGGGTGCAAGCTAGAGCAGAAAACAGATATTGGGCAGAGGCTCATCTCTGCAAGCAAGAGATTTTTAGGGATGGAAGGGTGGAAAGAGGTTTATGAACTGCATAATTATTCAATAAAAGACACAACCTCTTTAAGAAAGTTGTTTGAGGTTTTTTCCCAGGGAAGCATTGATGCCATCAAACACAAGAAAAAAGAGATTTATGCTGTTTTGTTCCACCCAGAGGTAAGGCAAAAAGATTTAATAAGAAACTTTATTAGGATATAGGATAAAGAGAAAAGAAATAAATAAAATGCAAACAGAATTTTTCAGGAAGAAGCTTAAAAATGGGCTGACAATCCTTTTTGAAAAGAGGAACCTGCCCGTTGTTGCGGTGTCTGCAAGCGTCAGGCTGGGCGGAGCTTATGAAACTGAAAAGAACAAGGGTGTTTCGCATTTTATTGAGCACCTGCTTTTCAAGGGCACGAAGAAGAGAAACCAGGAAGAGATTGCAGCAGAGATAGAGAAGAAAGGAGGCATTTTGAATGGATTTACAAGCGAGGATGTTACAAGCTATTGGTGCAAGCTTCCAAGCAAGCATTTTGAAACAGCAATGGACATTCCATCTGACTTGATATTAAATCCCCTGTTTGATATTGCAGAGTTTGAAAAGGAAAAGCAGGTTATCATAGAGGAGATAAAGATGTATCACGATGACGCCCGCAGATACAGCACAGAAAAGATTAAGGAATTGCTCTATGAAAAGCCGTTTGGCATGAGCATTGCAGGGGACGCGAATATAATAAGGGCATTAAAAAGAGAGAATGTTGCCGAGATATTCAGCTCTTTGTACACGCCGGACAGCATGATTCTGGCGGTTGTAGGAGATGCAGAGTTTGAAGAGATTTGCAGGATTGCAGAGAAATTATATCCTGCCAAAAAAAGAAGCGCTATTGACTATGCTGCTGTTAGAAGGAATGATGAGGCAAGCGAGAAAAGAAAGGGCATTGACCAGGCGCATTTTGTTTTTGGGCTTCATGCACCGACAATAAAGCAGCAGGAAAGGTATGCCCATGAGATTGCGGGAGAGTATCTTTTTGGCGGAATGTCATCAAGGCTGTTTCAGGAGATAAGGGAAAAGAGGGGTTTGGCATATGCTGTCAAGGGAGAGTATGACTGTGGGAGGAATTATGGATATGTGATGATTTATGCCGGTACAACAGAGGACAAGATAAAAACAATCCGGGAAATAATCCTAAAAGAGATAAAGCGCTTAAAGGATATTGAGCAGAGAGACATTGATGAGATTAAGGAGCAGCTTATAGGGCAGAGAGACATTTCAAGGGAGAATTCTGTTGATGTTCTTAATTCACTGATGTTTGAGGAGGCAGCAGGAAGCGCAGAGGAATACTATAAATATTCTGAGAGAATAAGCAGTGTTAAGCCCGGCGATGTTAAAAGGGTTTCTGAGATAAAGGGCTTTTCCAGTTTTTCCCTGATTCCCGAAGCTAAATCAAATAAAAATATTAAAAATAAAGATTAAAAAATAAAAAAGAGTTTTACTTTCTCTTTTTTCCGCTATAGTTTCTTGCAAGCTTGCCTATACCCACTGCTAAAACAAGGATTGCAAGCACCCATTGCACCCATGCGTCTTCAAGTGCAAAAAGACCTGCAGCCCACAGCACCAATAAGATGCCGATAATGGTGACAAGCCACGCTGTTAGCTTTGCCATATTAACCTCCTTTTTAATTTATAACCTAAAAGCCTTAGGAAAAAGTTATTTAAATACCTTGTGGTTTAGGAATTTATGCAGGTTATAAAAGTGCCCGGCATAAACGGGCTGGGCAGGACAGAAGGATGCAGGAATGCTGGCAATGCCATAATAAAAAAGCTT
>DATDUA010000039.1:0-15023 GCA_035290605.1 Candidatus Nanoarchaeia archaeon | reverse complement strand
TCCTTAAATGCCTCAATAAAAGCGCTTGTTATGGCTATTGCCTTCTGTTCATAAGGAATATTCCCTGAAGAATTTGCTAGCATTACAGAATACTCTTTGGATTCCCTGTCAATCATGCCGAGCAGCCCCTTAGAATCATTTTTCCACGGCTCCCTCTTGCTTTCTGTTATATTTGGATTTTGTATCTCAATAAAGCCTGCAAGGCTCAGGCTCTGGTTTTCATACCTCCTTGCAGCAAAATCCTGCCTGTCAAATTCAGCTATTTTCAGGTGGGGCCATTCAAATGTTTGTATGCAAAAATCACCTGCCTCTTTGGAAAAAACCTTCAGCCTTGGCTTTTCTGTTGAGCCAATAATCATGCAGTTCATGGCATTATCTCCGGGAGTGCTTTCGTAAAATGATAATATTATCTTGCGCTTGAACAGGCTGTCAGCTGTTTCCCTTGATTTTGTTATTGCCCATATAAGAAATGCCTTCTCATAAATTGAGTTCTCTTTCATCGCCTTGGAAAATGCCTCATAAAAAAGGCTGTCTTTGCTAAAATCAGGCTCTTTGTCCTCAAGCACAACATTTTCCATGCCGCTAAGGGCAGTGTTTACCTTTTCCATAGCCTCTGTCAGGTTATTGCGGCTTGATTTTTTGAAGAAGTCATAAAGCCTGCTTTCAAGCTCGCTTATGTCCTTTGGCTTGCCTAATTTCTCCATAAACTCTGCCAGCTCTTCCAATTTCTTCAGATAGCTGAACATGTCTTCTAACCTGCCAAAAAAGCCTTCGCCAAATTCTCCTGCCATTTTTGTTTATCCTTTATTAATTTTAAATGTCCCCAGAAACCTGAGGTGTTTCTCACCTCTCTGCAAACTAAGCAAATTGAACTTTAAAAACCTTTACAAGATAATTTCAAACTCGCCCAGCTCCTTCCTCAGAACATTAAACAGCTTCCCGCTTATGCTTATGTCCTGCTTTTTGCCCTGTTCTGACAGCGCCTTTGTCAGCTCGCCTGCATTTGAATCAGCCAGCTTGCTTTTTTCTAAGTCTATCCTGCTGATTTTTCCCTTGTCAATCAAAAAGCTTTCCTCGCCTGCCAGCACAAACTCATATGTTTTGTCTTTTGTCTTTAGCCTCATCCTGCCTTTCTGCAGGCTCACAAGCTCGCATCTCTGGTTGTATTCTATAAGGTGATTTATCAGCAAAGAGGCGTTTTTTCTTGCGTCCTCAACCTCGTGCCTTGCAATCTTTCCTTTCTTGAACTTCTCACTCGCCTTTTCAATATCCTTCAGAGTTATTAAATAGTTTGATGGCAGCTTGCCTTTCTTTATGAACTCGCTTTCAAAGCTGTTGATTAGTGCAGAATCCTTCTTTTCCCCGAAAATGCCTTTAAGCAGCTGGAAAACATCCTTATGTATCTGCGCTATGGTTTTCTCCTGCGCCCTCTTCTCTATCTGCCCTCTCAGCTCCTTAAGCCTTTTCATGTATGCCTCAACATCTTTCAGCAAGGAGTCAATCTCCTCCCCCTTAATCTCCTTAAGTTTTTCATGCTCATAATCCTTGTATAATCCGACAATCTTTTCAAGAATTGTAATATATTTTTTCTCAAGCATCTTTTCCTTTTCAAGGAAAATTTCCCTCATCAGCGGGATTGTCTCCTTTGGTGTTGGCGGCGGCAGCCCATAAAGCATGATTAATGCCTGGCTTGGCGTCAGGATGCTCCAGTATATTTCATTTACAACAAGGTCAAGCAGCCTTCTTTTTACTGCCTCGCCAACCTTATCACCCATTGACATGAACATGTCTATTGCCTCTGGAGAGGGCCTGATGCGCCCCATTTTCAGGAGCAGTTTCCAAGGCAGGAATGTGCCTTTGTCAAAAAGTGGTATGCCATCCCTGATGAAGGTGAAAATCACAGGATGGGCATCTTTTACAGACTCCCAGAAATCTGTCAGAAGGTAAACCTGCGGAGAGAGCTTGTTCCTCACACCTGCAAGCTCTGACGCTTCCATGACATACTGAAATATAATGCTTCTCAGCTTTTCCTTAAGCTCAAGCCTTGGCATTCTTTTTACGTCTGTATCGTCTATGACAATATAAACATCAACATCGCTTGTCTTTGTCGCTTCTCCCCTGACAAGAGAGCCGGCAATAACATAGCTTGCAACATACCTCTCAAACTTTCTCAGTACAAGTGTCTTGTGTATCTCAGCAACCCTGAGAGCGCCAATAAGCCCCTTGTCATGCAGTGGAAAAGCCATTGCAATGGCAGAGATCATCTCTGCCTTGCCGTCCAGCCCGTAATTCCATACGTCAACAGGCGTCTTTACATGAAGCCATAATTTCGGCTTTGAGTCTTTTGCCTGTTTTATCAGCTCCAGCTTTATCTTTGGAATCTCCTTAAGCTTCTCTTCAGGCACAATAATAATTAAATGCATTGGCTTTTGTTTTTTCTCCTCGTCAGGCATCTCTTCCTCTTCCTCAAACGCCTCAACAGACTGCGGAGGCAGAATGCCTATTGCTATTGTTGAAGGATACTTTTTGATAATGCTCTTTTTGAAATCCTCAAGCTTCTGCTTTGTCTTTTCCATTTCATGCCTTTGCTCGTCTGTAATCTGCGGCATCTTCTGCGCCATCTCCATATACTGCTTTGCCTTTTCAGGGTCAGTCGGCGCAGCAGGCCTGTTCATCTCAGGGATTTCCTGCGCAATCTTCCCCTCTTCCATGCCATCATTTTCCTTTTTAATCTCTGTTTCCTTGCCTTTTGCCTTAGAATTCTTTTCTTTATCCATCTGAAATTTAGAAAAAATGAATATATAAAGGTTACTGGCAGCCAGGCATAACTCTGCACCCAATAGTGAACAGCCTAAGCCTCACTTTTTTCTGGCGTGCCTTGAGTGCCAGAAAGCAATGCTGACTGCAGTCACTGCTGTCAGGATTATCACAATTGAATTAACCACAATTTTATCCTGTGATATCAGGGCTGTCCTCAGGGCAAAAATCATAAACACATACAGGACAAAATAAAACATAATCATGCTCAGCACTCTGGCATGTATTATGCCGCTTTCCTCAATTATGTCTCTTAGGTAAACAGCGATGGCAAACCCGACAACTATCAGCAGCAAAGCCCCCACAAGAGCCGGAATAATAATCAGGACTGATGTAATCCACTCTGTAACCTGCGGGAGGTTCAGGCGCTGAAAAACAAGGTTGATAAATAAAATATAAATTGCCCACCTCACAACAGTCAGGAACAGGTTGATAAAGCTCTGCCTTATTGTCCTCTGAAGGTTTGTCCTTTCTGTCCACTTCTTCAGTATAAAGCTGGCAGACTTGCCGAGAAAAATGCCGATAGCAAACAAGACAACAGAAAAGATTATATTAAATATAGAGATATTCCACGTCCCAACCTGGAAATTTCTCATCATAAAATCCACAAAGCCGGCCATATATTCTAAAAGGCATCCTTATTTATAAACCTTCACAATAAGGCGTGGCAGAAAGATTAATAAATGAGTTTTCATTTGTTTTCTTATGAAAAGAGGCTTGCAATGCGCAGCAGTCAGTGGATTGCTTTTTTCTGCGCTTTTGGCTGATAGCTATGACTGCTCTGGCGAGGGCATAAAAATAGAATTTAATGAAGGCGCAAGTATCGCAGAAACAGCAAGGATTTATGCACAAGATGCCAAAAATGGGAATTCTGAAGTAAGGCTTAATGAAAAGTTGGCAGGCGCAAGCGAAGAGGAAGAGTGGCCGGGCTATATGGAATGGATGGTTGATGCCAAAAAGAATGTTGAAGATTTTAAGGGCTACATAAACAGCTTTTCCAATTCTATCTCAAAAGAGGATGAAAGCCTGCTGTACCTAGACCTAAATGCTGGAAGCAAAAAAGCAACATTTTATGTTTACAGGAAAAAATTTTGATGCCTGAGAGGTGCCTGTTATCATTCTGCTGAAAGTATATTCTCTTATATAAGCATATTTATAAGTTTTAAAATAAAAATTTATAAGTTGTAGGCTGTAAAGATTTATAAATTATCTAAGGAAAGAGAAAATGTATAAAAAAGAAGGAGGACTAAGGTAAATGAAATTCGCGCATCTTGCAGACTGCCATCTTGGGGCATGGAGGCATCCTCAGCTGCAGGAGCTGAACATGGAAAGCTTCAGGATGGCTATAGGCATATGCATAAAGGAAAAGGTTGATTTTATCCTGTTTTCAGGTGATTTATTTGACTCTGCCTATCCGCCTATTGAAATACTCAAGGAAACTTTTTCAGAATTCAAAAAGCTTAAAGATGCAAAGATAAACTGCTTTATTATAGCAGGAAGCCATGACTATTCTGTCTCGGGCAAGACATTTCTTGATGTGCTGGAAAAGGCAGGGTTCTGCGTGAATGTCTTCAGGGCAGAGGGGCTTGAGCAGAGAAATGACAAAATAATCCTTAACCCAATCATTGAGAAGAACATTGCTATTTACGGCTATCCTGGAAAAAAGTCAGGGCTTGAGGTTGAAGAGCTTAAAAAGATAAAGCTTCAGGAATGCCCGGGGCTGTTCAGGATATTCATGCTGCACACAAGCATAAAGGGCGCTGTCGGCAGCCTTCCGATTGAGTCTATTGACGAGAAAGAAATGCCAGAGGCAGACTATTATGCTCTCGGGCACCTGCATATTGACTATTGCAAGGGCAGGTTTGTTTATGCAGGGCCAATATTCCCCAACAATTTTGAGGAACTGGAAGAGCTTGAATATGGCAGTTTTTACATTGTTGAGCTGAAAGGCACAAGCGTGCTGGACAGCAGGATAGACGCAAAAAAGGTTGAGCTAAAAATAAAAGATGTCATCTCTGTTGAAATTGAAATAAAAAATGCCCTGGCAGGAACAGAAAAGATAATCTCAGAATTGGGAAATTATGACTTAAAAAACAAGATTGTGCTGTTGAAGGCATATGGAAAGCTTGAGCAGGGCAAGGCATCAGACATAAAATTTTCAGAAGTTGATGATTTTGTAAGAAAGAAAGGCGCATATGCATTTCTGAAGAGCTCGTCAAAGCTTGCAGCAGAAGAGTCTGCAAAGATAGACATGGGCAATACGAAAAACATGGAAAACATTGAGGAAAGCATAATAAAAAAATACTCAGAGGAAAACCCCTCAAAATTCAACAGCCTGATTGTGCAGCTTGTTAATGCCCTTGACTTGGAAAAACAGGAGGATGAAAAGAATTCCCCATTTCAGGAGAGGCTTGTCAGGGACATAATAAAAATACTGAATGTTTAAGATAAAAGATGGAAAAAGTAAGAATAAGAATTAGAAAGGTAAAAAGAGAAAGCTTAGATAATGCTAAAGCCATAGCTGAGATTGAGGTTAAAAGCGGGTACAGATGGAGAGAATGCATAAAAGATGAGTTAAAATTAGCAAAGAAAATAATAAAATCTAAATCTTTAGTTTATATTGCAGAGCATAAGAGCGAAGCAGTTGGCTATTTTGCCTTAACATTCAGAAATAAAATTGCTGATATTGATTTTTTATCTGTCAAAAAGAGATATCACCATAATGGCATTGGTACAAAGTTGCTTAATCGCATGATTAGGTTAGCTAAGAAAAACAATAAGCTAAGCAAGATAAGAATAGCTGTCTGGGCTAAAAACCTTCCAGCAATTGGATTGTATAAAAAGTTTGGTTTTAGTGTCGTGAGAATAAAAAGAAAATACTACCCAAATGGGGATGATAAAGTAGTTATGGAGAAAATGCTGAGATGATAATAAAAAAAGTCACGCTGAACAACATAAGAAGCTATGAAAATGCAGAGATTTGCATTCCTGAAGGAAGTGTGCTTTTGTCAGGCGACATCGGAAGCGGCAAAAGCTCTGTCCTGCTGGCTATTGAGTTTGCCCTGTTCGGCTTGCAGCCCGGGCAGAGGGGCTCTTCACTTCTAAGAAACGGGAAGGATGAGGGATTTGTAAGGCTTGAGATGTGCGTTGGGGAAAAGAGTGTGGCGCTTGAGAGAGGATTAAAAAAGGGCAAGTCTGTAACGCAAAGCTATGCAACGCTCAGCATTGACAACGACAAAAAAGAGATTTCTGTCGGTGAGCTTAAGAATTTTGTCCTTAACATCCTCAACTACCCTGCAGAGTTCGCAAAAAAAACCAACCTGCTTTACAAATTCACAGTCTACACCCCGCAGGAAGAGATGAAGCAGATAATTCTGGAAAAAGCTGACACGCGGCTTGACACATTAAGGCATGTTTTTGGAATAGACAAATACAAAAGGATTGGAGAAAACCTTGCAGTTGTGCTTACAGAATTAAGAGAGGGTGCAAGAAACAAGGAAGGCATTATAAGGGATTTGGAGCTGCAAAAGGAAAAAAAGGCGTCCAAGGAGAGTGATGTTGAGAAGGCATTCAAGGAAGAAAAAGAGACAGAAGAAAAGCTTATGCATATCTCAGAAGAGAGAAAGAAGCAGGAGCAGGAGATAAGAGGTGTTGAGGAGAAGATAGAGCATAAAAAGAAATATGAGCAGGAGATAGAGAAGACAAAAATAGCAATCTCCGGCAAGAGAGACCAGACTGCAAGACTTGAAAGGGGCATTAATGAGATAGAAAGGGCATTCAGGGACGCTTCAGGCAGGTTTAACAGGGAGGAGCTGGAGAATTCTGCAAAACTGCTTTCTGAAAAGAGGGCGCAGGTTGAGTTCCTGCAGAAGGAATATATTGAGCTTTTCAGCAAAATCAAGTCGCTTGAGATAAAGAAAGGTGAGCATAAGGACTCTGAGAACAAAATCTCAAGGATGACTGTCTGCCCGACATGCCTTCAGGATGTCAGCGAGAGGCACAAGACAAACATAAGGCTGAAGATAGAGCATGAAATTACTGAAATAGAAAAGGCGCTTGCAGAGCTGCTGCCAAAAAAGAAAAGCAATGAGAAAAATGCCCAGGCAGCAAAAGAGGAGATTTCAATTGCAGAAAGGAAAAAGTCAGAGCTTGAGATGCTGAAAACAAGGATCGAAAGCCTTGGATATGACAAAATCGGGGAGATGAAAAAAGAGCTTGAGATGCTGAAGGCAGATATTGTGCTGCTGGAAAGCCAAATACTGACATTAAAAAATTCTGCATTTGAGCTTTCAATGTTTGAGAGAGTGTATGAGCAGAAGAAAAGTGAGCTTGAAAGCACAAAGGGCAGGGAAAAGGCAGCAGAAATAAGCAGGGCAGAATTGAAAAAGGAAAAGGAGATGCTCCTGCGGGAAATCAGCGAGCTTGAGAAGGAAATAAGCAGGAAAGAGCAGGTAAAAAAAGAGCTTGCATATGTGAATGAGCTTGTAGACTGGCTTTCCGGCAATTTCATAAGCATGATTCAGTTCACAGAAAGAAATATCATGATAAGGCTGAGGGAGGAATTTTCAGAAATATTTAACAAATGGTTTTCAGTCCTTGTTTCTGAAACACTAAGGGCAAGGCTTGACGAAGACTTCACCCCAGTGATTGAGCAGCAGGGCTTTGAAATTGACTATGCCTACCTCTCAGGAGGCGAGAGGACAGCTGTTGCGCTCGCATACCGCCTTGCCTTAAACCAGGTTATTAACTCATTATTGAGCAGGATAAAAACAAAAGACATTGTTATCTTGGATGAGCCAACCGATGGCTTCAGCGAGCAGCAGCTTGACAAGATGCGGGATGTCCTGCAGCAATTAAAAGTCAGGCAGCTCATACTTGTCAGCCACGAGGCAAAGATTGAAAGTTTTGTTGAGAAGATTATAAAGTTCAGGAAAGAGGATGGAGTGACGAAGGTGGAAGGATAGTTATTCTTAAATAGTAACAAAACCAAAAGATTTATAAATCCGCGCGCCTCTTATGAGACGCGAACATGGGAGAACTTTTAATATTTAAGGACATTGCAGACTCGCTGATAGACTATCCGCGGGATGTTACCCTATTCGGAGAAAGAAACCTTATAAAAACAAAGGAAAGCACTTTTGATTTATACTATCATTACGCGGAGGGAATATGGCGCCCTAAGCCGGGCCAAAAAATAATCCCTTATGTTCCCTTTCCAATACTCAAAAATCAGGGCTCTAATGATGGCTTGATTGAAAGGCTTGCCGGTTATTACAAGGAAAATGGCTGCGATTATGCTGGCTTGTGCGGCAAGGGAAATTTAATCTTATATAAGGCAGGAGGGGTTGAATCAGGAGTAACACTAACCCCTTTGAATTTTTCTGAAGGAGAGTGTTATGCCCCAATCAGGGAAGAGGTTTTCAAAAAGCTGGGGGAAACCGGCATGGATCTTTCGAGTGAAATAAGCAAAAAAACAAAAGAGATTAAGCGCCTTATTGAGCAATAATGTTTACTTGTCAAGAACCCTGCGCTAAAATATCGTGCTTGGGTTCTTGAGCATGTCAAAAACTCTGGGCTAAAGCCACAGAGCGTGTTTGAGTTTTTGAGCACTATCAAAAATGCCTTTGTTTTCTGTGAGTTAAAACAGACAGGGTACACAAAGAACATTTTTGAAGTCTAAAAAATCAAGGAGTATTTTTTAAGTCTTCAGGAATTATATAAATCAGCTTGCTTCTTAAAACAGGGTGTTTTTGCATTAAAATATCAACTGCCTCGCTCATATGCCTGTCTGAACTGACTAAAACAACTTTAAGCTGGTTGTTGGGGTCTTCTGCAGTTGCTACAGCAGACGCCAGTATATCTGAGTCTCTGTCTATTCTTGTATAATGCCTCTCAATTTTGTTCCTCAGGTGCGGCCATGCTTCATCAGGGCTCATTTGGCCGCTTGCTACACTATCAAAAACATTCTCCTTTTCTTTCCTAAAATAATGCCAGAGCTGCCTGGGCACATCCTCTTTATTGGAGTATCCTAAAATCTCAAGCCCTTTTTGGTATTTTTCTGTTTGCTTCATTGCCTCTTTTGTTTCCTCTAGCAAATTTTCAGCATAGCCCGATGGATTAGTTTCGCCCCTTATATCCCTTAATTCCCACATCTCCTCCCTCAAAGCTTTAGGTATCTTAACATTATACCCCTTATGCTGCAGGTTCTCTACATACCCCTTCCTTGACTGCGGGTGTTTAAATTTGTTAAACAGGTAGTTTGCATCTAAAAAAATGATAGGTTTCTCGTCAGGGTTTCCGCCGCGATTTATTAATTCCCTTCTAAGAATATTTTCTAATGTTCCTGCCGCCGGAAGGGCAGCAACCGCAAACATAACCACGGCAGCAATCATGAAAGCCATGCCGAGAATAAAACTAAGCGAGATGCCCCACGCTGCAGGGGCTCCGACAGCAGCGCCTGCAATTCCTGCTCCTGAGCGGGCAAGCAGCATCACGCCTGCGGCAAACAGCACAATGCTCAAAATCCTGTATATATAAACTCTTTTTTGCATGCTCTTTTGAATGTGCGTGGTTTAAATTTTTGCCTATGACTCAACAAACTCTGTTTTAACCTGCTTCAGCGAGGTTACAGAGGTTGTCTTTGCAAATCCGTATTTTTTAATTGAGTTTTTCACAAATTCATAATATTCATCAATATCCTTTGTCCTCAGCTTGATAAGCATCTCATATTCTCCTGTGCATATGTCCACTGACTCAACCCTTTCGTCTTTTGCTATCTCTTTTGCAACCTCTTCAGGATTTGCATATTTTTCAGGAATAAGATTGATAAAGATGTAGGTGCAGTGCCCCTCGTCTATTTTCTTGTAGTCAAAAACCGCCTTGTACGTTTTAATTGTTCCTTCTTTCTCCAACTTTTTTATGTTATAATGTATTGTTGTGGAAGGCTCTTTGAGCTTGATGGCTATCCTTGCTATCTGCGGGGTGCAAAATCCATGCTTGAACAAGCTTATGAGCTTCGGCGCTATGTCTTTCATTTTTTGGGTTTTTTAAGTTTTTTAAGTTTAAGCCACATCTCCTTAAAAAAAGAAAGCGTAAGGGTTGACAAAACAAAAGCAACTGCAGGGACAATTGAATTAACAAGCGGATTGGGCAATTGGGCAAAAATGAAAAATACAAGGATAACAAGATATGTCAGGATAAAAATGAGAACTTTCCTCTGCCAGCTTGTTTCCCACGCCTTGTCAAGCTCTACGCGCTTGTTTCTTTCCTTAATCCTATCAATCTCCTTCTTCAGCTCTTTAGCCTCTCTTTCTGTCATTAATTGAATAATATTCAGTTATTTATAAATCTTTTGGTTAATATTTGAATATTCTGCAATTAAGTATATATAGGTTAGAAGGCATAAGAGATTATGGAAAACAGAAAAATCATCAGGATGAGAGAGCTAAGGAGAAAAATAGATGCCTTAGACAGGGCTCTGATAAAAATTATTCAAAGAAGAATAACGGCAGCTAAAGGAATTGGAAAGCTAAAATCAGAATTATCCCTGCCTGTGTTTTGCCCTGAAAGAGAGAGAAAAGTAATGCAAAGGGCATTAAGCCTGTCTAAACAGCTTAGTGTGAATCCAAAACTTTCTGGTAGGTTATTCCA
Organism: Candidatus Nanoarchaeia archaeon; assembly: GCA_035290605.1. Taxonomy (GTDB): domain Archaea; phylum Nanobdellota; class Nanobdellia; order Pacearchaeales; family GW2011-AR1; genus JACOYM01. Next base: position 4,556 of record DATDUA010000039.1, on the reverse strand, counting down.
GCTGGTAATCCGAGAATGCAGGAATGTTCAGGCAGAATTTATCAAAAAGCCAGATATGATAATCATAGGCAATGGAAAAATGGGGAAAAAGCTCTCAAAAGAGTTTAATGCTCCTGTTTTGGCAGGGGCTTTATCAGAACTAAAAAGATTAAACAGCCCCAAAATCATTCTGCTGGCAGTTCCATTTTCAGCTTTAAGCGAGGTGGCTGGCAGAATCAAGAATTTCTTAAATAAAGAAGACTTAGTTATGGATATCTCATCTACAAAAACAGGCACTGATAAGATTTTTAATGAACTTCCCTGCGGATTTCTTGCAACACACCCTTTGTTTGGGCCAAATACAGAAATGCCCGGGCAGAGATGGGTTATAACAGGAGAGAGGGCAAATGCCCTGTCGTGCTGGTTTAAGGATTTTGTCAGCGCCAGAGGATGCAAGATTGTCCCTATGGCTCCTGAAGCCCATGACAGAGCAATGGCTATCCTGCAGGGATTGAATCATTTCATGCTGATTGCATTTAACAAAACAATCAGAAACCTTAATTTTGATGCCAGAAAAATAGAGAGATTTTCAACAGCATCAAGCAGACTAACCCTTGAGGCAATGAAGAAAGTATCTCTTAGCGGAAGTGGCACATCTGATGAATTAATCAGCAAGCCAATGGCTAAAGCTGCAATCAAAAAATTTATTGAGAATGTCGATGAGGCAAAACAAAAATCCTCACCAAAAGCTTTATAAACATCCCACGCATTGGGATTTTAGAGGTTCTGAAGGATTATCATTCTATAAGCAACTAAAGATGGATGAAGAAATAAAGCAGTATGTCCGCAAGACAGGAACAAGCATATTAGGCATAGTGTGCAAAGACGGGATTGTCATGGCTGGAGACAGGCAGGTAACAGCAGGACAAAGCATTATTATTTCTAAAACTACGCAGAAGGTAGTTCAGGTTAATAACTATCTTGTTGGAGCTTGGGCTGGTAATGCTTCAGATATACAAATGTCAACAAAGATTGTTGCTGCAGAATTAAGGCTTAAAGAATTAAGAAGCAAAGCAAGGCCTAGTGTGAAAGATGCAGCGAACCTTATTGCTATGATAACCTACAGGAATATAAGATATCCATCTATGATTCCAAATATAGTAGGCACACTTGTTGGTGGCTATAATGAAAATGGAACAGTAGAAATCTATACAATTGAACCTGCAGGAAGTGTTATAAAAGTTGAGGATTATGACGCAAACTTCGGAAGCGGCATGCCTTACATACTCGGCTTGCTGGAAAGGCAGTATAAAAAAGACATGTCAGTAAAGGATGGAATAGAGCTCGCAATTGAGTGCATCAAATCATCCTCTCAAAGAGACACAGGAAGCGGTTTTGGGATAGATGTTTTCACAATAACAAAGGAAGGCATAAATCACGTTGTAAAGCAGAAGATAGAGCAAGTGTACAGGGAAGAAAAGAAGTAGATTACAGGAAAAGAGAGAAGTAGCTATATAGAAGATTATGAATTATCTGGCTGAATGGCAATGTTATTACAAATCATATTTTCTGGAGTAGAGATTTATATTTTGAAAATAGAAAAAACACAAACATGATGAAAATTAAAAAATTTTCAGTATTTTAAAAATCTGATGATTTATTAAAATGACAGACATTTTAAAAAGCATAACAAGCGAACTGCCTAAAGTGATAAGCGATGCAGGCTTTGAGGGCGCGAATATAGTCCTATACACTGATGACGAGGAATTCTTCAAAAAAGGCGAGGCGCAGATAAAGGAGATTGTGAACAAGATTAAGAAGAGGATAGAGCTGAGAGCAGATGAAAAGGTGCTTATGAAGCAGGAAGATGCAGAAAAGGCAATAAAGAGCATTGTGCCGAAAGAGGCTGATGTAAACAACATAATATTTGACGCTCAGAGAAGCATTGTTGTCATTGAGGCAAAAAAGCCAGGCATGGTTATAGGAAAGATGGGGAGCATCCTGCAGGAGATAAAGCAAAAAACATTGTGGATTCCGCAGGTGCAAAGAAGCCCTGCAATTCCAAGCCAGATAACAGAGAATATCAGGAGTGTTCTCTATCTGAACAACAACTACAGGAGAAAATTCCTTAATTCCACAGGAAAGAAGATTTACAAAGAATGGAACCCTGAGAAGATAGATGAGTGGGTGAGGATAACATTCCTCGGAAGCGGAAGGCAGGTTGGAAGAAGCTGCCTACTTTTGCAAACCCCTGAATCAAAAATCCTCCTTGACTGCGGCATTGATGTTGCTGCATCTGACAAGGAAAAATTCCCGTATTTTGATGTTCCTGAATTTGACATAAATTCCATTGATGCCATCATTATCAGCCATGCGCACCTTGACCACAGCGGATTAGTGCCAATGCTGTACAAGATGGGGTATAAAGGCCCATGCTATCTTACTGCTCCAACAAGGGATATTGCCTCTCTTCTTGCTCTTGATTTTATAGGGGTTGCTTACAAGAAAGCAACAACACCTTTATTCAACTCAACTGACATAAAAGAAATGGTTAAGCACACAATATGCCTTGATTATAATGAGGTTACAGACATAACGCCTGATGTCAGGCTTACATTATACAACTCGGGGCATGCACTCGGAGCAGCCATGGTGCACCTGAACATAGGAAATGGATTGCATAACCTTCTCTATACAGCAGACATGAAGTATGGCAGGACAAGGCTTCTTGAAGCTGCAACTGCAAGCTTTCCGCGGCTTGAGACAACAATCATTGAATCAACCTATGGCGGCAAGGATGATGTCCTGCCTCCAAGGCATGAAGCAGAAAACACAATGATAGACATAATAAAGAGCACTATAGAGAGAAAAGGAAAGATTCTCATTCCAGAGCTTGGATTAGGAAGGGCGCAGGAGACAATGCTTATAATTGAAGACGCAATAAAAAATGGCATACTTGATAAAATCCCTGTATATATTGACGGCATGATATGGGACATTAATGCTATCCATACTGCATATCCTGACTTCTTGAGCAACTCTGTAAGGAACATGATATTTCAGGACAACAATCCTTTCTCCTCCGAGATATTCAGGAGGGTTGGCTCACCGCAGGAAAGAAAAGATGTTTTTGAGGGTGGCCCATGCGTTGTCCTTGCAACATCCGGCATGCTTGTAGGGGGCGCTTCTGTTGAATACTTCAGGGAGTTTGCCGGCAACAGGAAAAATAGCATGATATTTGTATGCTACCAGGGTGTTGGAAGCCTCGGAAGGCAGGTGCAGGAAGGCGTGAAGGACTTCAGGATGGACAACGACGGCAAAGAGGAGATTGTCAAGGTGAATATGGAAATCAACACAATAACTGGGCTTACAGCGCACAGTGGAAGAAACCAGCTGCTTGCATTTGTAAACAACTGCCAGCCGCGCCCGAAAAAGGTTATAATAAACCACGGCGAGGTTAACAAGTGCCTTGACTTGGCATCAACAATCTACAAGCTAAACAGGATAGAAACATGCGTTCCCAAAAACCTTGAAACTGTAAGGATAAGGTAATCAAAAGAAAAATCAATAAAAGAGGCAAAAAGTAAAGTGAAGCACAAAACAAGCATAACAATAATCCTGCTGAGCATGTTTTTTATAACACAGCTGATTGGGATCTTTGTTATTGGTGCATACCTGCCAAGGCAAAGCGTGCAGGTTATCAACGGCACAGAGCAGAATGTTACAATAACGCCGCAGCTGCCTTATGGCATGCAGCCGCCAGAGATGAAGCCCAATGATGCCCTTTCATTTCTTGTGTCTCTTATAATCTCTTTTGTGTTTGCAATTGTCTTAATATTTGTCCTCATGAGAATAAAGGCAGCGCTTTTCATAAGAATATGGTTCTTTGTCGTGGTTATTATTGCCCTGGGGATAACTATTACATCCTTCATCTCACTATCTCCTTTACGGGGCTTGTGGTATATTCCATATATCTCCCTGCTCATCGCACTGCCGCTTGCAATATATAAGATATTCAGAAGGAATATTATTGTGCATAATGCCACAGAGCTGATGATTTATCCAGGCATTGCAGCAGTCTTTGTCCCAATACTTAACATATGGACAATTCTTGCCCTTCTTATTATAATCTCGCTTTATGACATCTATGCTGTCTGGCACTCAAAGTTCATGCAGAAGATGGCAAAGTTCCAGATAAACAAGCTAAAGCTTTTCACAGGGTTTTTTGTGCCTTATGCAGACAAAAAAACAAAGGATAAGATAAGGCTGATAAGGCAGAGATATAAAAGCAAGAAGATTCCTGACAGCGTGGCAAAAAAGCAAAAATTCAAAATCAGCCTTGCAATTCTCGGCGGCGGGGATGTTGTCTTTCCATTGATAACATCAGGTGTCATGCTCAAGACATTTGCCATGCCGTTGGGCATAATCGGCGCATTGCTTGTCTCTGTGTTCGCAACACTTGCCTTGCTTGCCCTGTTTATATTCTCAAAGAAAGGAAAATTCTACCCGGCAATGCCATTCATAACAGCCGGCTGCATCATAGGAATGATAGTTGCGATTGCCTTGGCGAGAATTGT
>DATDUA010000038.1:0-5651 GCA_035290605.1 Candidatus Nanoarchaeia archaeon | reverse complement strand
TGTTGAAGGTGTTTCCCTGATAAACTTGACAATGTCATCCACATGGTCGGTTGGCTGCAGGACTACAACTGAATAAGCATCTCCTCTATGCTGAGGGTCATCTGAAAGGTCTCCGTTAAACATAAACCCGATTTTGCACCTTGGGAATGTTGCCTTGAGCTCCCTGACAAGAGTTGCAGCATTCTGCCTCGCCTGATGTTGGACATACTGCATTGAAGGCGTGGTGTCAATGGTAATCATGAAATCAACCAGCAAATCAACCGGCTTAACAGTATCCTCAAAACTAATAACAACAACCTTTTTTGGCATAATTTTCTCCTTTTTATTTGCTTCTTGCTCTTGGTTAACACTTTACACTGTCAAAAATGCCTTTGTAAGAACATTTTTGAAGCCCTTAAAAACAAGAGAGGAGCAGTTTTGGTATGAGATTATGAAATGCAACTGCTCCTCTCTTGTTACGCCGGACATTCAGGTTTTTAATTTTTCAAAGCTAGTTTAGCTAACCTGTTCACATTTCAGCCTCCTTTTTGTTGGCATTTCCCATTGGCATATTTGCCTTCACAAGATTATATGGTACAACCGGAAAATTGTATTTAATATTTTTTCTAAAAATATTTATTAATTTTACATTTTACACCTCGCTTTCTTTATTCAGGGCTTTTCCGAAAGGCCTCCTCATTCTCCTTCAGCGCCATAAAAATAAAGATGCATTACAGCACTGCTTTATCCGATAGAAGAATAGAGGGTTGATGTTTACAGAATTTGTTTCCCGAGATTTGTTGCAAGATTTTATTTTAATATTTTTTGTTTTTACATGCCTGCCTCCTTTGTTGTATACTGCTTCGCGGTTTGCCCAATCGGCGTTTAGAAAGTATTATTGTTGCATATTCACCCCCTCTCCCTATTCTTTCTGCAACAACAGATGTAGATTCTGGTTTTAAGGCATATTAAGAATTATAGCGAAGAGCAAACCCGCTGAAAAATTAAAAAGATGCATTATCTTCTTTTATATATTCTGCTTCTTAAATCTATAACTTGGATGTAAAGAACTCTATTGTTTAAATCAACATCTATTAATGCCCTGTAGTCGCCAATCCTTAGCTTGTAGACTTTATCTCCTTCATAATGTTCAAGATAATGGAAAGGGTTCTCTTTAATCTGTTCAATCTTCTTTGCTATCCTTGATGAAATATCCTCTGGAAGTTTTTCTAAGTATTCAATAACCCTAGGATTCCATTTTATAGAATACATTTTTATAAGAAGTCATAAAAATCTGTTTTTAACATCTTCATGGCAGGTATACCTCTCTTTGGGGGTTGCTCTTGCTTTAGCTAATTCTTTCTTTGCCTTTTCGCTTAATTCAAAATCTTCTGCTAAGAGGTGCCTGATTAAGATTACTTCTCTCTTGAGCACATCAATATCTCCATGTAAAGACTCAATTGTTGTATTTTGCATATTTATTATATGCTGTGTTATTTATAAATTTTTCGTTTTTAAAAGAGCGAGCCCTCTGAAAATTATAATTATATAAAGATAGAGGACTCGCTCTCGCGCCGGGATAATATATTAATTATTTTTTAAAGCTAATCTGTTCACATTTCTTCCTCCTTTGTTCATGTTGCCTTTGGCATATTTGCCTAAAAAATTAATCAACCGGAAAAATATTTGTTCTAAAAAGATTAATTGATTTTACATCCCTGCCTCCTTTGTTCATGTTGCCTTTGGCATGTTTGCCTTTACAATATATTTTTATCCCCTGAGTCTACTCTAAAAGCTGCGCCGTGCGCCTCCTCCGCCAAAGCCTCCTCCGCCAAAGCCGCCAAAACCCCTGCTGTGCGATGAAGATGAACTATGGCGAGAAGCAGAAGCTAATGCTGCTGCGATTCTTTTTCTCTCTTCCTCTTCCCTCTTTCTTCTCCTCCTCCCTTTAGCAGCATCAATGTCACTTTGAGCATTTGTTTCTGCTTCAGCAGCAAGTTTTATGGCTGTTGAAATCAGCAGTATTACAGATAGCCAGTTAATCATGCCGCCAAGCCCTATAATCCTTTTAGCTTCTTTCAGCTTTGCCTCTGCATCTTTGGCTTTGTTCTCTGCGCTCTCGCTGACATCGCTGTGTCCTGCTTTTTCCACTGCATCTTTAACTTTTAATTCAGCCTTGCTTAGCTCTGTCGCATAGCTCTGCCTTGCCTGCTCTAACTCTCTCTTCCTCTCTGCTATGCTGTTGAATATAGACTCTGCCTTCTCAAGATGCTCTTTCGCCTTTAATGCCTCTGAATTAGCATCATAGAACTTTTGCTGTTCAACAGAGTTATTTTTCCCGGCAGAATCAATCAGATTTTTAGAGAGGGTAATTAATCCTGCAACAAGCATGAAACTGCCAAGAATATCTTTCCAGTTGTCTTCAGGATAAGATTTCCTCATGCCTTCAAGAATCTCTTTATGCCCCTCTTCTTCTTTCTCAATTATGTCGACTTTGCCTGGCAAGGCTTGAAGCATTATTTCTGTCGCTTTTCTTGTTTCTATGACCGTCCTCACTTCATCCAAAGCTGCTGAGATTTTCTCATTTGCAGATGCTATTGAGTTACAAACCTCGCGTGCTTTATTTTTGTCTGATAAAAGGCATCTCCTGTTTTCCTTAATGCTCTTCTCAGCTTCTTCCAGGCTTTTATCAAAGCTGTTGTCTCTACTAAACAAGCCTTGGCTTTTTGCATCTTTCAGCTCGCGGTTCGCTTTTGCGAGGAGGTTTGCTGTCTGCGCAATCTCTTTAGATGCTGACTCTTCATACTCTTTAATCTCTTTGGGTATGTCAACCTCCACTGACCCAATCGCCTGCTCAACCTTGCTGATGTTTTTCTTGATGCTGTCCAGGATTTGGTTTGCTCTATCAGGCTCTTTTTTAATATCCTGTTCTCTCAAGTCATAAGTTCTTTCTATGCCAAGAAGGATTGAGCTGGCGCTTTTTAAGTTTGAATCTGCAATGCTGAATGCCCATTGTGGGAAAGATGCGGCTTTTTTTGTTGCTTCATTTATTCTTTTCTCAAACCTTTCAGTGTTCTCACGAATTTCAGAGATATCCCTCATGATTGATTTTCTCAGGGCTTTCTTCCTGTTATTCTCTTTTATTGCTTTTGTAATTGCCTTCACTAAGAAGAAGATTGAAAAGAATATCCCAGCTATAACAGCCAGCACCAGCAAGCCTGCCATAAAAGTATGCAATCTTTCTTTTGCCCTTGCTGCCTGTATTATTCTCTCCTTGGCTTCCATTGCTGCCTTTTCCTGCTCTTGTTCAAGCCTTTGCGCTTTTGCTTCATTTCTTTCCTGTAGGCTTATTCTTCCAAAGGCATTCATTATAGCTTCTGTTGTTTTCTCAATCCCGGTTGCATAGTCTCCTTGCTTGAAGTAAGGAACTGCATAATCATCAAGTATTCTTCCTGCCTTGGCGTCATTCATCTCGCCTTCAAGCCCATAGCCAACTTCAATGCGCATCTTTCTTTCATTTGGAGCTATTGCAAAAACCAGCCCATTATCCTTGCCTTTCTTTCCTACTCCCCATTGGGTTGCAAGCCCTATTGTCCAATCATCTACAGACATTCCATCCAGGCTCTTTGTTGTTACAACAGCTATCTCAATAGAAGTCTGCTTTTCATACTCTGAAATCTTTGCTTCTATCATCTCTTGCACATCCGGAGGAATAACATCTGCAAAGTCATTGACATAACCTGCTGGAGAGGGGTAGCTGGCTGAAAAAGCAAGGCTGTGGATAAGTGTAATCCCAATGGCTGTTAGCAAAAATAGAACTATTAATTTCCTCACCTCTGCCTCCTTTCTTTAAAATTTTTCTAAGGTTCAAGTTCAACGCTGTCTGGTATTTCGTTTTTGTCATCATCCTTGACTGGAAAGTGTTCTGCAAGCAGGCTTCCTACCTGTTTTATTGCCTTGCAAATTCCATCCTCTGGCTTTCCACTTTTGATTGCCTCAACAATCATTCCAGCTGTTTTATCCCAAGTTCCCTCTGCAACCTTCTCGTTTATTCCCTCGTCTGCCTTGACATTAACTATTCTTTCATCAAGGGAAATCATTATCAGCACGCCTGTCTTGCCCCTTGTCTTGTCAATCCCCATTTTGAAGAATTCTATTATTGCCCTCTGCTCTACAAAATGCTCCTTAGCTTTCTGCATCTCAAGCGCATTAAGAGTGTGAACGAAATGCATGCTGTTTTGCACCACAAACACCTTAATCTCGCCGGAAGTTATTGACTCTGCTTCATGCACAGCATTCCTAACAGCCTCTTTTCCTTCATCTGAAAGAAAATTATCCAAAAGTATTCTTTTCATTGAGCCTCCTTTCTGCCTTAAAGAAAAAAGAGGGGCTAAAAAATGCAGCACAAAACTCACGAAGCATCTTTCACCCCTCTTTTAATTAATGATTACTTGCTTTTCTCTTTGAATAAATTATCGTTCGCTGAAGTCTACTACCGGAGCGGTTTTCGCTTTTTCTTCTGCCGCAAAATAGGCTCTTTTCTCTATGCGCGCCACTGATGCAACTATATTGCTGGGAAATACCCTTATATCTTTGTTCAGGTCTACCACTGATTCATTGTATGTCTTTCTTGAAACTGCTATCCTGTTCTCTGTCCCGGCTAATTCATCCTGCAGCGAAATAAAGTTCTGGTTTGCCTTTAAATCAGGGTATTTTTCAACAACAACCATGAGCCGCGACAGCGCGCCTCCCAGCTGGTCCTGCGCTTCTATAAACTGCTTCATCATCCCTTCATCTTTTGTAAGCTGCCCGGCATTAATCTGGATATTGTTGACTTTTGCCCTAGCATCTGTAACCTCAACAAATGTGCTTTTTTCATGTGTTGCATATCCCTTGACTGTATTCATGAGGTTTGGAATCAGGTCGTTCCTTCTTTGATATTGGTTCTCAACCTGGCCCCAGTTACCAGTAACTGTCTCATCTTTTGAGACAAGGCTGTTGTAATTGCCTATCAGCGAAAAAACAACGATAACAAATATTACTGCAATAACTATCCCAAATATTTTCATTTTACCCTCCTATGTTCTCATCTATTTCTTTTTGATTTTCTAACATCTCTTAATACACTTATTTTAAAAACAAGAGGAGCAATTTTGGCATCATGATTTTACAAAATCTAACTGCTCCTCTTAATTCTCTTCGCATCCTAACCTGTGAGGGTATTTGTCTCTTCAACTGTGGCGGCTACGGGCTCTGCAATACTCTCATCTGCTTTCGGCGGAACTTCTTGAACTGCCGGGGCTGTGTACATCTTTGCTTTGTAAACCTCGCCATCAGTCCAAAACTTATGTAGGTTTGTAGCGATTACTAATGCCACAACATAATATCCGAGGATAGGTGCCCATACTGAAAGAAAGTAATAACCAAGGGCATCAGCAATTATCCAGAATGCTAACAACAGCATCATGGTTATTCCTGTTGATGCGGCTATGACATGCGCCCATAATATCTCTGTGAATTTTCTGTCATATGGCCATATCTTTTTGTTTGAGGTATAGGCAGCCCAGTATTTTGCTGATACTACAGCCTGCACAAGCAGATAGCCGCATAACCATAACAAAACTGTTATTGAAGCTGCTATCAAAACCAATTTCAAAACACCCAACAAAACT
>DATDUA010000037.1:0-2524 GCA_035290605.1 Candidatus Nanoarchaeia archaeon | reverse complement strand
TAAATCAAATTATCTCGCCAAACCCTATCAATCTCCAGTGCGTATTTATGTTTCGGGCAATGCCTATGTTCTCGGACTTGAATGGCACTACTGGAATTTTAAGCACGAGTTCTGCCTCATTTGCTTTTGCTTTTATGACTGTGCCTATTGTTATGGATGTGTTTATGCTTAAGAGAAGCATCTCATTCACTTTTACCGCATCCACATGCTTTGATTCCTGAATTCCAATAACATTCTCAAACAGCCTGAATTTTATTTTTATCCTGCTTGTTATCTCTGGCAGAGTGTCTGCAAGCCCTGCCACGCATCCTGAAAATGAGTCCGCCTTTGTCAATCCTGGGTCAAGCTCTGTTTCAATAGCCAAAGAGCCGCCGGGCGTTGCCTCGCTAATCTCGCTCTCTCCTCTCCTGATTGATGTTATTCTTGTCTTTATTGTTTCATAAGTCTGAACATTTGCCTTTGTTTTGCTTATTCCGGGCTTTATCTCTATCTCGTCTCCAATCGAAAGCTTTCCTTTTCTTAATGCGCCACCAAGAACCCCTCCCCTAAGTTTTGAGGCATCTGTGCCTGGCCTGTTTATGTCAAAGCTTCTTGCAATAAGGAAGATTGGCTTGCTTTCTGTGTCTCTTTTTGGAATTTTTATACAAACTATTGCTTCAAGCAGCTTGTTGATATTGATTTCCTGCTGTGCCGAGACAGGTATTATAGGGGAATTCTCTGCAATTGTGCCTTTTACAAATTCTCTAATCTCCTTGTAGTTTTGCAGCGCCTTTTCCTTTGTCACCAAATCTATCTTATTCTGCACGATTATTATTTCTTTTATGTTTTTTGCCTGCAATGCGACAAGATGCTCGCTTGTCTGCGGCTTAATTCCTTCGTTTGCCGCAATGACAAGGATTGCAGCATCTATGATTGCCGCTCCGGAGAGCATTGTTGCCATAAGCATCTCATGCCCTGGCGCATCAACAAAGCTTGCATAAAGAACAGGCTCTCCTTCCTTGATGTTATACCCTTGGCTGCCTTTTCTTATTATTGCATCTGCATACCCGAGCTTGATTGTTATGCCCCTTTTCAGCTCCTCGCTGTGCGTATCTGTCCACTTGCCTGTAAGCCTGCTTAACAGGGTAGTCTTGCCGTGGTCTATATGCCCCACCATGCCTATGTTCAGCATAGGCAGGCTTGACACATCAATGCCCTTGGTGTTTTCAGCGCTTTCAGTGTTATTTTCCATGCCCATTAGAACAAGCGCTGTTTTTTAAAGGTTGTTATAGATGTTTGCTTTGTGTGTTATGTCAAGAACACTTGACAAAACTCCATCCTTTAGGATGGAGTTTTGTTCTTGAGCATCCAAAAAACAAGGGGCTTTACAAACCGCACCTTTTAAGGTGCGGTGCCCCATTGTTTTTTTGATCAAGAGAGTTTTTTTGATTGCAAGCGAAAGTTTTAAATAGTTCTTATTTATAACATATGTTATATGATAAAACCGATTGTTCATAATAAATACCTTAAGTTATATAAAGAAACCGCTAAGAATAGAATAATGGAGATATTATTTAGGTATCCAGAAAAAGAGTTTAGCTTAAGTGACTTGGCTAGAGAAGCAGGAGTAGCTAAAACGAATATTGGAGGCATTTTGGGGGAATTCCAAGAAGCAGAGCTGATACATATTGAAAAATTAAGCAAAATATGGAGAATAAAGGCAAACCAAACAAATTGGCTTTTTATCAGGAGCAAGATAGTTTATAACCTGAATTTTGTTTATAATAGCGGTTTAACAGAATTTCTAATTGATTATTTCAAAAATCCAAAAGCCATAGTTTTATTTGGTAGTTTTAGAAAAGGAGAAGATTTATCTAATTCTGATGTAGATATAGCCATAGAATCTGATGAAATTAAAGAATACCAGATTACAGGGCTAAGAGGGCTCTCAGAATTTGAAAAAAGTATTGGAAGAAAAATACAGATACATTTATTTAATCGGGAAAGCATAGATATTAATGTATTTAACAACATAGCGAATGGCATTTTATTATGGGGATTTTTAGAGGTGAAAAAATGAAGAAAATTGAAATTTTCTGCCCATTAAATTTCAGAAAAATTTAAGATGAAAAAAGAGTTTATTGAAGCTTGGCTCAAAACAGGAATAATCAGAAACAGGCAGAGAGACGCTGAAAAGATTAAGTCTATGATAGATTCTGCTGAAATTAATTCAAAAGTTACAAGGGCGATTAATCTTAACGAAGATACAGCAACCCTTATTTTCAGGGAAATTTACGAGTCAATCAGGCAGCTTGGAGATGCCAAATGGTGGCTTCTTGGATACGAACCCTCTAACCATGAAATAAGCATGGAAGCATTAAAAGATTTTAACATAAAAGATAAGGTAAAGCTAAATTCTCTTGATAGATTCAAGAAAACAAGGCATGATGTAAATTATCGTGGGTTTAGGGCAACAATCATGCAAGCAGAGGAAATTCTTGAGTTCTGGGCTAAATGCGGAGAGGAGATAGTTAAAATTTTAAAA
>DATDUA010000036.1:0-2000 GCA_035290605.1 Candidatus Nanoarchaeia archaeon | reverse complement strand
TTGAATGGTTTTACATTTTGTTTAATAAGCGGCCTGAATGGCGGTTTCTTCCCAATCACTAGAATAAACAAACCTCCCTCTCCTTTTCTCGCCAGTTTTATTGCTATCTGAATTAATTTTTCTTCTATCTTCTTTATGTTTGCCTTGCTTTTCATTTTATCTTTAACATTCTTCCTATTTTTTATTCAAATCGCCAATAAGCTTTTGTATATCCTTGTCATTCATGCCATGCGCCTTGCATCCCTGCTCTATTGTTTCATACATAGCAGCAGAGCACCCTATGCACATCATTCCCTTTTCAAACAAAATGCTTGCCGCATTCGGCTTTTTCTGAAGCAGCTCAGAAAAGGTTGTGTTCTTTGTTATTTCCTTTTTTGGCGATTTGCTTTTGATTTTTGTATTTTTTTTCATCATTTTTACATTCCTCCTGAAAGCCTTCTTAGCTTTTCAACAGACTCATTTATCTTTTTTGCTGCATAATCTATTTCTTTCTCTGTATTCTCATGCCCCAGCGTGATTCTAAGAGAGCCATGCGCCTCCATATCAGACAAGCCAATTGCCTTCAGCACAGGGCTTGGCTCAAGCTTATTTGACGAGCACGCGCTTCCTGTTGATGCTGCAATGCCTGCCTTGTCAAGCAGCATAACCAAACTCTCGCCCTCAACTCCATCAAATGAAACATTAATATTATTGTAAATCCTTTTCTCCCTGCTGCCATTCAATCTTGCGCCTTTTATCCTTAAAATCTTGTTTAAGAGAGCATCCCTTATTTTACTTATTTTTTTCTGGTTCTTAATTGCATTAGCAAGCTCAACTGCCTTTGCCATCCCCACAATGCCAGCGATATTCTCTGTGCCGCTTCTCCTGCCTTTCTCATGCCCACCGCCATTTATTATTGGCTTTATTTTTATCCCATTTCTAACATACAAAAATCCAATACCCTTAGGCCCGTTTATCTTGTGGGCTGATGCAGAGAGCATGTCAATTCCCTGCTTTTTAACATCAATTTCAAGCTTGCCAAAACTCTGAACAGCGTCTGTATGGAAAAATACATTATGCTTTCTGCACAGAGCTGCAATCTTTTCTATCGGCTGTATTGTACCTATCTCATTGTTAACATGCATGATGCTGACAATAAGAATATTTGACTTGCTTGACTCAATTGCCTTTTCCAACTCGGCTATATCTACAATCCCTTCCTTGTCAACTCCAATATGGCTTATCTTATACCCCTGCTTTTGCATTTCATTGCATGCCTCAAGCACAGCAGGATGCTCTATCCTTGATATTATTATATGCTTTTTATCAGGATATGCGAAAGCCAAGCCCTTTATTGCAAGATTGTCAGACTCTGTCCCTCCAGAGGTGAAAATTATTTCTTCAGGCATTGCATTTATTGATTCTGCAATATTTTTTCTTGCCTCTTCCATTGCCTTTTTTGCTTTCTGTCCTTCAGAGTGAAGCGATGAGGCATTTCCATAGCTCTCTGTAAAATAAGGCAGCATTGCCTTCAAAACATCCCCGTCAACCTTTGTGGTTGCTGCATTGTCTAAATAAATTATATTTCTCATACTCATTCCCCCTTAACAGGAATCATGCTGCACTGCTTTAATACGCCTTTATTGTATTTCTGGCAGATTCCGCATGAGCATTTTGTCTTTTTCATCATAGCGAGAATTCTGATGATTTCTTTCAGCGCCACTCTTTCGTTCTTGCTTATGGATGCAGCAGACTTCGCAATCTCCTTTTTCACGCTTGCAGGCAGGCTTATCTTTGATGCCCTCTTGTTTCCTAAATACTGGGAAACAGCTGCCTTGCTTATTCCAAGAATGCTTCCAGTCTTCTCAAAAGTCAGCTTGTATTTTTGCGTAAGAATCCTGGACAGCTCCTTTCTTATAGTGGGAATAATATACCAAACTTCAATTTCTTGTGGCAGAGAGTACATTTTTTATTTTAACCTATTTAAGTTAACAATAGTAAACAAGCTTTATAAATCTTTC
>DATDUA010000035.1:0-6073 GCA_035290605.1 Candidatus Nanoarchaeia archaeon | reverse complement strand
CTATAAATTAGAATGTCTGCGCAAATCTGGTTCATTTTTCTTTTTGTAATATTTCTTGCTTTGTTCTGGCTTTTTTACACAAGGGCTATCGGCTCAGAATACGGGCCGACAACAGCAAAAAGGGCAAGAAGGATGATTGAATTTGCAAAAATCTCAAAGGAGGATATTGTTTATGACTTGGGCTCTGGCTTTGGAGGATTGGTTATCATGGCATCTAAGAATGCCAGAAAGGCTATCGGCATAGAGTTTGACAGCTTGAGATATGCTATAAGCATTGCTAGGGCATTTTTTCATGGAGCAAAAAATGTAAAGTTTATCCGAGGCAATCTTTTCAAAGAAGATATCAGCGATGCAAATGTTATTCTCTTGTTCCTGAAGCAGAAAACAAACCAGAAGCTAAAGCCAAGGCTTTTGAGATTGAGGAAAGGCACAAGAATTGTCAGCAACCTGTGGACTTTTGAGGGCTGGAAGCCCGCAAGGCAGGATAAAAAGCTAAAGGTTTATATGTATGTGGTTGGGAAGAGCGATAAGAAATAATCCTCACTAAATCCTTTCAAAAAAATCAGCGATAGGATTTTCAAATTCTTTTTCAAGCTGCTTCAGCCTTCTCCTCTGCTCATTGTCAAATTCTTCACTGCTCTCTGCTTTGCTGCCAATCTCTTTCTGCAGCAGCCTTTCCCTGACTTTCTCTGTAAGCTCGCCAATCTCAAGCTCTCTTTCAAGCTCCTTTTCTATGTCTGCTTTATGAATATCAAATATCTCTCTTAGCAAAATCCATATCTCATCAAAATGCCTTTCCTGGTCAAGCCAGAGCTTTTTCTGGAATTCCAGGTGCAGCAAAGGAATGAATGTCAGTATTTTTTCCTCCCTGCCACTGCCTGCAATATCTGAAAATTTAACCCTGTGCAGTGGCTTTTTGGCTGCGAGAAAATCCTTTATTTTTGCATATACCTCTTTTATCTTGTCGTTCAGGTTTATTTTTCTTCTTGGCATCACCACCCCTGTTTCGCGCAGCCTTATCTTGCCCGAAATCTCCCTTTTAATTCTCCTCCCTTCTGTTTTGATTGCCTTGTCCAGCGCCCCTATAAGCTCCTGCAGTGTGACTTTTCTTGAGCGCGGCAGCGGAGTTCTTGGGTAAATCATGGGAATTTCACTCTTATCTATCTCTATTCTCTCCCTTACATATTCTTTTTTCTCTTCCCTGCCAAAGAGCACTTCATCCAGGCTTTTTATGTGCTTATTTAGCAGAATGCTTGCTTTTATTTTTAAGAGAAAGGCTGCTGCCAGCAGCACCTTGCTGCTGACAAGAAAATTCGCCTCCTCAAGATTCCTTATCTTTTCAAGGTATTTGTGAGTCAGCACGACTATGTCTATATCCCATGGGTCAAGCTGCTCTGTGTTTATGAGCTCATGGATGATTGACTGCCAGGCATAGTCATCATTTGTCAGTATGTCATAAAATTGCTCCTGCCCTATCCTCCCGCCAGCATTTGCCGTGTTAGTGCTTATGCTCAGCGCTTTTTCAGAAATTTCCTCAAAATCATCCTCATCACTGCCCTTTTCCATTATTTTCTTATGAAGGTTAAATTTATAAACCCTTTTAGCAGTATAAATTACCTTACAGAAGCAGAATAGCTTAGTGTAATGTAATTATAAAATAGTAACAAAACCGAAAGATTTATAAAGGGCAAAACCATCTATAATTATCACCTCTTTTTACCCAGAAGAGGCAGGTTAGCATATCTTTTTGACCTTGCTAAAATGCCTCTTCAAGGGTTTTATATTTCTCTTTAGAAATTGAGAGTTTGATTTTTTGATAAAAAAGCCTTATTTTTGGCTTTTTAGTGGATTATAACCATTTATTACTTAGTATCTGGTTCCACTTTTTCATATTTCTAAACATTTAAATATAAATTGATTCTGGACTTTTTTATGGTTTTTGACAAAATAATTGACTGGTTTTTGAAGGGATATGTAAATGCTTTTTTATCCCCTAAGCTAGTTAATATTAAGCATTTTAAGGAGATTCGTTTTGAGTGCATTGAAGATTGTGGAGATTGCTGCAAAAAAGGAATGGTTTGCGTGGCTGAGAAAGAGATGCAAGATAAGGATTTGGAAGAGAAACTGAAAGGCAATCTTTATGTTCTTGAAAATAAATACCAAAAAGGCGCTAATCTAATTATAATGAGAGAAGGCGAGCTGATAAAGAAAACAAAATATGGAGAGTGTATATTCCTAGACAAAAATAAATGCTCAATATACAGCAATAAGCCTCTTGTGTGCAACAGCTATCCAATATCTGTAGACCCATTTGATAATGAGGTTTATATTGACATGCAATGCAAGGGTGTTGGTAAGGGTAAGATTTTATTAGAGGATGATATTGAGAGGATGACTGGCTGGAGGAAGGAATTCTGGGAGATGATGAATCTGTCTCAATCTGACAAAGTGCTAATTCATAAAGAGCTTTTTACTAGGCATATAAAAAAGTGATTAGATTTTTATGCTCCTTTGGCAAATATCACAACTGCCCAGATTGCTATCAATAAAGCCCATACATATTGCAGGTAGCCTGGCCAGTTCAAGAGTTCTGTCAAGGCAACTAATACTGCCGTAAGTATGGCTCCCGAGCCCATTACTATTTTTGAAGACATTTTATTTTCATCACCCCCTTTCAGTTTTTATCTGAATTCGTATTCTTGTATAATGATATTGCAATTAACATTATTATTATGTAAGGCAGTGTTAATGATGCTCTTTGGTAAATCCCGAAGTAAGTAAGCCCCCCGCCAGGAAATGCCCGCTGATAATTCAGATACAGGCTGGCTGGGCCAAGAATTATTATAGGCAGTATAAGCCATCTAAATCTTTTGTTTATTACAAACTCAAAAAGGAACAGGAAAATAGCAATTCCTATTGGAATAAATGGGTAATTTGAGAAAAAATTATGCAATTGCCCGGCCAATGTGTAAATCCAGCTTTCATATGGCCCCTGAAATAGAGATACTAAATATATCATAAACCCCCCAATAATCAAGAATATTCCTGCTGTTTTTCCAAGAACTTTAAGCAGATTTGACCTGAAAACACCATAGCCAAACATCATTGTTAAAACCCCCCACAAACCGAAACCAAAAACATTTACAAGTGTTCTGATTGGGCTTTCATAGCCTCCGAGATAGCTAACTCCTGTTGTTAAAAGATTGTATTCTGGGTACATTAAAGGAAACACAAGCCAGAATAGAATTACAAAAAGAGGAAGAGCAAGAATTCCTGCCAGCAGCAGATATTTGTCAAGATTGAATTTATTACTTAGTTTCATTTTCAAAATCATTTGCAGTTATCAAATCGCATATTTTATTTGCTGGATTTGCCTGGCAATAAGAAGTGCATCTTCCCATGTTTTTTTGGCAAAAATCCTGGCAGTCTGAAAGAGAGGAACATAACAGGCTAAGCCCCTCTCCTTCAAGGGGCTTGTCTAAAAATCTAAAGAGATCAGCAGCATTAACTGTATAGGTAATTCCCAGTAATAAAACGGCTAAAATCAGGATTGTAATTCCAATTATCACATCTTTTTCCATGCACATAAAAAGGAAACTACTATAAAAATGTTTTTAAGAACGAAAATGCCCCTGCCGGGATTCGGACCCGGGTCTCAGCCTTGAAAGGGCTGCATCCATAGCCTTCTCTTAACGTTTATAGTCAGAGAGAATTTGGCCTCTAGACTACAGGGGCATCATTTTAGTGAGATGTCTCTTGTTTTTAAAACTTATTGTTTGCATATATTTTTTAATCATCTCTTTGCTACCAATGTAGATATCAGGAGTCCTGTTCTTTCTTATATTCCAATTAGATGTCTTTATCCCAAGTTTCTTCATTGCCAAATCAAAACTTTTCCTTAGATTTTCGATGCCACATGAAAACCAAATGTATGGATAATTCCTGCCCGTTATGGGGCAAACACAACCGTCTGTATCTATTAATCCCCTTATACAAGCTTTTATATATTTATTAGATTTAAATATCCATGAAGGAATTTTTATATTATTTTTCTTCTTGTCTCCAGAAGTTAACCCAAAATGCCTTAAGGTAAATATTACATTCTTGCTGCCTGTGTATATAAATAACTCATTATTACTTTTGTGTGTGCGAACATGCAGCTCTTTGTTAAATAACTTTCTGAAGAGTGGTTTAACGTAATTTAATAGATAATTCCTATCTTTTTTGCTATCGCCAACAATCGTTAGATAGTAGTATGGTTTTCTAACCCAAATATTCCCATCTCCTAGAATTATCCCTATTAACTCTGCCAACTCTTCAGATTCTTCTTTAATTAATAATTCTTCCTTTTTTGTTGAGTTTAAACCGCCTTTTGCCCTTCCCCAATTATCATTTAGCTTTTCTTTTATATAACAATCAAAATTTAAATTGGCTATCTTACATAATCTCTTGTACAATTCTTTTGATAATAATCTTTCTTCATTTTTTAGTTCGTTTGATAGGTAAGATTGATTGATTTTAAGCACCCCAGATAACTCAATCCATGTTAAATTATTCTTAGCAGAAAGTATTAATCTTTTTTGATAACCTTCTTTTAGTTTTATTCTCATGCGTCAATTAACAATGCAGAGTTTATAAAATTATCCTTATGCTCTGAGCCATAAAGCTGGAAACAAGGATTATGAGCCCACGAGGATTTGAACCTCGGACCCTCGCCTTTCCCAGCAAACAATCAAGGTTTTTTGGATTTTCCTTGTGCTTGGAAATGAAAACTCTAGCGAATCTTCATCATATAAGAGCGATGCTCTAACCTGGCTGAGCTATGGGCTCACGAATTAGAAAACATACAGCCATATTTAAAGGTTTTTCTGAAGCGTTCTGGCGCAATTGCTGAGCTTTGCAGCTCAGTTCTTTAACGCCTGCTGTTTGCTTTGGCTTATTTCTTCCTGCACTTCAAATGCCCTTTTGTTCCATACTTCGCTCGTGCTGCCGTGCAGAATGCCTGCTTCCACTGCCTTCTTTTTTATTTCCATATCGCCAAATGCCTCTCCTATTATCCAGGCGCTCTCGCAGCTGTCAATTGTCGGGTTTGCAAGATAGCTGCCTGTTATCTTCAATGCCTCGCTCTTAAAATTGCTGAAGCCTGCTTCCTCTGAAAATTTTTTGTAATACTTCATTACCTTTGCGGTTCCGTAGCGGTTGTTATCCTTATTAACCCATAATATCAGGCATCTTTCAGCATCACTATGCCTCTCTATAACCTCATAAAGAATAAATGCTCTTTCAAGCGAGCCATGTGAATTTGTGGGGTCTTCATACATCCTTGCCTGATGCGCAACTTTTTTTTCAAAATCCTCCATTTGGCATTTCTTTTTCCTCAATTCCCTGTGCATTGCCATGAGCTCTTTGTTTATTGGCTCTATTATTATTTTGTCATGAATTACAGCATCCTTAAAGCACTCATCAAGTATTGTTTCAAGCCCTTTGATATTCTTAGTTATGACATAATTGTCCCATGCAGAGGTATATTCCTTATTCTTCATGTGCATTTCTGCGTCCTGATTGTATGCACCGACAATCTCCGGCTCTGTGATTGTTGTTTTATAACTGTCAATTGGCTTAATGCCAGATGTGGCGCACCCGCCCAAGCTGCCAAGAACGAGAAGCTGGAGAGAATAGCTTAAAATTCTGCTTTTTATCCCTTTCAGAATGCTTGAATCAGCTGCGTTTGCAAAGTTTCCTGCCATTTTTTGATAATGTCAGAAATTAAACTGCATCATTTATGATGCGGACGTAACATTACCACTTTAATTTCTGAGCATCCTAAAAACAAGGGGCTTTACAAACCACACATCTCAAAAATCCTCGATTTTTGATGACTATCAGAAATCTATAAAAGATTTCTGAAGCTTTAGTGTGTGGTGCCCCATTGTTTTTTACTGCTAAATTTATTTGAAATCAAAAAAATAAAAAAAATAAAAAAAAATAAGGCCTTATTCGCTTTCTCCTACTATCTCTTCAACGCCACCTATTACTCCTGTTGCTCCTCCTACGAGTGCAGCTGCTTCTCCTG
>DATDUA010000034.1:0-3631 GCA_035290605.1 Candidatus Nanoarchaeia archaeon | reverse complement strand
AAGCTCCTGCGCCTCTTTAATCAGCTCTCTGGCTTTCTTTTCATTTTTTGCCTTCTTTGCCTGATTAATGCTCTCAGAAACCTTGTTTCGCGACGCCCTCATCTCATCTGCCTGCGCCTTCAGCTTTCTCCACTCCTCATCTTTCTTTCTCAGTTCATCAACCAGCGGCAGCTTGTCGTTCTGAAACTTTTTCCTGATGTTCTCTTTTACAAGCTCTGAATTTTCCCTGATAAGCCTTATGTCTATCATATTTTATTGTTTCTTCATGCCCCTTTTATATTCTATATAATATCTCTGCCTTATATATATTTAAATCTTTTTGATGTCAGCTTTGCGCAAAAATAAGCCAATCGCAAACTATTTAAAAAAGAGATAACAGGATAAATCATGGTTCAAGAGGTGCTGCTTAATCTGAGCATTATAATAATTGTATCTGCTGTGCTGGCTGTGATTGCAAGGATAATCAAGCAGCCGCCAATCATAGCATATCTCATTGCCGGAGTTGTTGTAGGCCCTTTATTCCTGAATATTACAGCATCATCATCAGAGTTCATACAGGTGTTTGCGCACATAGGCGTGGCATTCCTGCTTTTTATCGTCGGCTTAAGCCTTGACCTGAGGGTTTTAAAAGAGATTGGGGTTGTTTCTACATTCGCGGGCATTGCAGAGATAATTGTGGTTGGGGGAATAGGATTTTTGATTTCAGCTGGCTTGGGGATGGGCAGCACAACTGCCCTTTACATTGGCGCTGCGCTCGCATTCTCATCAACAGTTGTTGTTGTAAAGATACTTTCAGACAAAAAAGAAATAGACACGCTTCACGGAAGAATTGCGCTGGGAATATTAATCATACAGGATTTTGCGGCAGCTATTGCGCTGATGGCTATCCCCCTCCTGAACAGCGGGGCAAGCCAGCTTTCTGTCCTCATTTCTTTTTCTGAAGTA
This sequence comes from Candidatus Nanoarchaeia archaeon, assembly GCA_035290605.1. Classification (GTDB taxonomy): domain Archaea; phylum Nanobdellota; class Nanobdellia; order Pacearchaeales; family GW2011-AR1; genus JACOYM01. Next base: position 2,686 of record DATDUA010000034.1, on the reverse strand, counting down.
ATAGGGATTATTGCTGCCATATTTCTTTTTTCTGCTTTTGCGCTAAATAAATTCATGAATTATCTCGCAAGAAGCCAGGAGTCTTTATTCCTATTTGGCATCGCGTGGGCATTAGCCCTTGCAGTCTTGTTTGACAGGCTGGGCTTCTCGCTTGAGATAGGCGCGCTGATAGCAGGCATGTCTCTTGCATCAAGCAAATACACCTTAGAGCTGGGCAGCAAAATAAAGCCATTAAGAGACTTTTTTGTTGTGCTGTTCTTTGTGTTCTTTGGAACACAACTTGCCGGGCAGATTGGCTGGGATTTAGTGAGGATTTCGCTGCTTTTTTCAGCATTAATAATAATAGTAAAGCCGGTTATTGTCATGACAATTTTAAGGATTTTTGGCTATAAGAAAAAAACAAACTTCCTGGCAGGCACAAGCCTCGCGCAAATCAGCGAGTTTTCCCTAATACTCATACTGATGGGTTATACGCTTGGGCATTTAAGCCAAGATATCATGAGTATGGCAGTCCTTATAGCAATATTTACCATAGGCGCCAGCAGCTATGGCATTTATTATTCCCACGCCTTGTTTGATAAGCTGTCAAAAATCCTTGGGATTTTTGAAGGCAGGAGATACATGAAGAAAGAGGCATTCAAGGAAAAGTATGATGTTATTCTTTTTGGATACCACAGGATAGGATACAAGCTGTTGAATGCCCTGAAAGAAACAAAGCTGTCTTTTGCAGTTGTTGACCATAATCCCAATGTTATTCTCTCGCTTGGCAAAGAGGGGATAAACTGCATTTACGGGGACGCGAGCGACAAAGGATTTTTGAGCGAACTTGAGCTTGAAAATGTCAGGCTGGCAATCTCCACAGTGCCTGATGAAAATACAAACCTTTCAATCAGAGAGAGGTTGAATGAGACAGGTTCAAAGGCAATATTCATCGCAACAGCCGAACAGCCAAGAAGGGCATTTGAATTGTATGAAAAAGGAGTTGATTATGTCATTGTGCCTCATCATCTTGGAGGAGAGTATGCATCAGAAATGATAAAATCATTCTGCCTGAATGCTGCAAAATACCGCGATGCGGGCAGGAAGCACTTGAAAGAGCTTCTCAAGGCAAAAAAAAGCTCAAGGTTTGAATTGATGTAAGATGAAAGCCAAAGACATAAAAATAGATGCCAAACAGCTTGAAAGACAAAAGCGGGCAAATTTTCAGGAAAGGCTCAAGTTCATAGACTTCTGGGTTGGCTATATAAAAACACATTCAGACAGTGAGTGGAGCATCCAGCAGAATGTAATAATAGACGCACAATTAGAAGGCTGAAAACTTAGGGCTAGAACCAGAGAGCATGTTCGCCTTTGATGTCGCTGTCTGGGCAAACCTTATAAACAAATCTGATTTATAATTATCCATGAGCTTTTATATAATTATCCGTGGGCCATTAGGATGCGGAAAGTCCACAATAGCCAAAGCCCTGTCCAAAAGGCTGAATGCCAAGTATTTTGCAATTGATAAAATTCTTGAGGATCATAATCTGGAAGAATGGAAAGAAGGGTATATCTCCGAGGAAAGTTTTTCAAAGGCAAATGAAATTGCTGCCAAAAAAGCCAGGAGGTATTTAGAAAAGGGGCTTTCAGCAGTTTTTGACGGAAACTTTTATTATAAAAATCAAATTGAAGATTTAATAAAAAGGCTTGATTTTCCGCATTATGCTTTTACGCTTAAAGCCCCACTGAATGTATGCATAGAAAGAGACAGCAAGAGAAAGGAACCGCATGGAAAAGATGCTGCCGAGGCAGTTTACAGGAAATCAGCAGAATTTGATTATGGCATTGTTATTAACACATCAAAATCATTAAATGAGTGCATTAAAGAAATCATTAATTGCCTGCCCAAGCAATAATTATCAGGCTATTTTTCAGAAACTCAATTCGCTTTCAAGCTCGTTAATAACAGATTTAATTTTGCCTCGCTTAAAAGCTCTGTTCGCTTTTAGACTCGTTAATTATAACTTAATCTTCTCTTGTCTAAAAGCTCACCTTTGGCACAGCCCTTGCCTCTGCAGGGATTTCCAGGAACTTCTTTTCGCGCTTGCCGTAGATAGATGCGAATATGTTGCCGGGGAAGCTTTCCACAGAATTGTTGTAGTCAAGAATGCTGTCGTTGTAAAACTGCCTTGAGTATGCCACCTTGTCCTCTATTGCTGCAAGCTCCTGCTGCAGGTGCAAAAAGTTTTCATTTGCCTTTAAATTCGGATAGTTCTCTGCAAGCGCAAAGATGCTTTTTAATGCCTGCTGCAATTGATTGCCTGCCTTTACCCTCGATGTTATGTCTGCTGCGCCTAACAATGCTTTTCTTGCCTCTGTGACAGAATTTATAATGCTCTTCTCGTGCTTTGCATAGCCCTTGACTGTTTCTATAAGGTTAGGCACCAAGTCTGCTCTTTTTCTAAGCTGAACATCTATCTGTGATAGGCTGTTATCAATCCTGTTGCCTAAGATGACAAATTTATTAAAATAATTAATAAGCATCAATACAATCAGGACAGCCAGCGCAATTATCACCCAAATCCACCATAACATAATATCTTAACTTTTATAAAGTTTATAAAGCTTTTTGTTGCTTATTTTTTGTATAGGTTCATGACATATGTCCTACCCTAAAATAGCTTGTGGAATGTCAAAAACTCTGGGC
>DATDUA010000033.1:0-7200 GCA_035290605.1 Candidatus Nanoarchaeia archaeon | reverse complement strand
TTTCAGGGCAGAAGGCAGGCTTGTAAGCAAGGATGCAGTCTTCCTGCTCGCAAAAGTCACAGCAGAGGAAGCAAAAAAGGTTAAAATCAGTTTTGAGCACGAGGGCTTTAAGTGGCTTGGTTATGAAGAGGCAGTATGCCTAATGAAAATCAAAAACAACAGGGACATGATTAAATCAGCGTATGATTTTGTAAAAGAACATGAAAAACAGAAGAAAATTGTATGACTCAAGGCATAAGGAAGAAGAGGAAGAGGCAGCCGAAGAGATTAGCAAGGAGGTGCTGAATAAGCAAATAGCCAAATTTGAGAAAGAGCTAGCAAGCTTGGGCAGCCGCCCCTTGATTCATGATTTTGGGTTGCTTAAAGAGGCATTAGAAATAAAATTTCAGAGTTATACTGAAGAAACTGAAACTGACAACCTTACAAAAGCAAAAAACAAAAAGGGGCTTGAGAGCCTGTTAAAGCTGGAGGTTGCAAGGGCTAATAGGGCAAATCACGGATTAAACCCGGAGGAGCCTGCATACATGTTCAGTGTCGCCATGATAAGCATAGACAATTTTAAGGAAATAAATGGTGCCTATGGGCATCTTATGGAAGATTATCTCATCAAGCTGCTGGCAGATTCATTGAACAAAGCAAAAAAGAGAGAAACAGATGCGTTTGGAAGGTATGGTGAAGAGGAATTTGTGCTGATTCTCCCGAATTCATCTCCTGAAGAAGCCAGGGACAATGTTATAATCCCTTTCAGGGATCTCTTTTATGAAAAATCAAAATCCCAGCTGGCAGAGCTTTCAAAAGCCAAGCCATTGATTGCAGGAAGCAAAAAAGCTGATGTGGCAGGAATCAGCTTATCAATAGGCATAACAAACTACCCGCTCACCTCAAAAAGCCCGGACGCTCTGGCTATCATCAGCGACGCTGACGAGGCAATGTATAAGGCGAGAGAATTAAGCAGCGCTGCAAGCGGCAATGACTGCAAGGGCAGTATTGCAGTCTATGAAAGAAAACAATCTGAGATTCCATCAACCGCATAATCTATCTCGTCATAATCTCAATTCCGTCTCGGTGCTTAAGCTTGTATTCTTTGCCGACAACCTGCTTTGTTTTCGCATTGACTGCATTGATAAAGCCCTTTCCTATGTCTGTATGCAGCCTGTATGCAAAATCAAGCGCTGTTGTTCCTGACGGAACTAAAAAGCAGTCTGGCAGAATATTTCCTTTTGAGTCAGCGAGCTTGCTTGCACCTGCAGGAAATACAGCAATATATTTCAAGAGTTCAAAAACCGCCCTGTTTAAAACATCCTGAACTCCGGTAGAGCCATAGGCATCAATAACATTTTTCTTTATAACATCAAGCGCCTGCCTCTGCTTTTCATTCAGCTGCTTTAATACTTCAAACTCGCTCTCTCCGGGCATGTATTCAATCAATCCTGCCTTGTTTGCCTCTCGCAGTGCAAGCTCTGCATCAGCAGAGCATGGAACAATCATTATATTTGGGTATGCCTTCTTTAATCTTTCAATATTTTCTTTGGCAGCTGGCTTGTCTATCTTGTTCGCAGCAATAATCATCGGCTTTGTTAAATGCCTTAGCTCATTGCAGAACTTTCTTAACTGCTCATTAGTCCAGTCAGCAGGTTTTTCAGCATCATAGTTCAGCTTGAGCAGCACACTCTTTACATCCTCCTCATTTACCTTTAATCCTGAAAACTGCTTGGCTACTGCTTTTGCAAAATTTTCCTTTGTGTTTTGAACAGTGCGGGCAAAGCTCTTCCATACCTTTTGCAAAATGCCAGTATACCACAAGTCCAATTCATTCTCAAGCATATCAATGTCACTAACAGGATTATATCCTTTTGTCTCTTTTCCCTCGCTGTCTGTCTCGCCGGATGCATCAACAATATGGATGAATGCGTCTGCCTGCCTCAAGTCATCTAAAAACTGGTTGCCAAGCCCCCTCCCCTCGCTTGCGCCTTTTACAAGCCCTGCAACATCCATCAGCTCAACAGGAACAAATCTCTTGTGCTTTGCGCAATAGCCTGTTCTCGGTTGGCACTGAACATTAAACTCCTTGTCAATGCAGTCTATCTTAACATATCCCACGCCATGATTTGGCTTTATTGTTGTAAAAGGATATGAGGCAATAGCCACATCAGCAAGCGTGCATGCCTTGAAAAATGTTGATTTGCCCACAGAAGGCTTTCCTACAAGTCCTATTAACATTTTAAATCATTAAGTATTTTTTCTATTTTATCCTTCAAAACCTCAATAGATAAGTCATTATAAAGTTTTATATCAGTCATCTCAAGGCATTTTCCAACCTGCTGCCCGCTGTTCTCCTCTTCAATCCCCCTGTCCCTTCTTTCCATCTCTAGAAATCCCTGCCAGTCCTCTGGGTCGCTTCCTCTTGCCCTTTCCAAAAGCCTCTTGAACCTTGCCTCTTGAGGCGCGTCAACAGCAACCAAAATAAATTCATGCCCCCCGGATTTTTTAAGCTCATCAATCTCTCCAGGATTTCTTATTCCGTCAATCACATAATTTTTTGTTTCCTGCTTTCCCGCATCTCTCTCTTTTTCAATCTTCTCCAAGACTCTCTTTGCTAATACGCCATTGCCATGATTTTCCCTCAGTTCATTGCCTATGTCCTGCAATTGCGCTATGGTATAATTAGAAAGCCCCCTTATGACAGCCTCTTCCCTGACAATATCTGACAGGGAGTAATAGGCAAATCCCCTTTCCTTCAGGATGTCAGCAACAACACCCTTCCCAGATGCCTTTGTTCCTGTCAAGCCGATAATCATAAAATAATAAAAAGGCAAGATTATTAAAACCTTTCTAAAATCATCAAGTATATTTTTTAGTACATATTTATTTTTAAAGCAAATTCACAAAGATAATGACATGAATAAAATATCAAAAAAAAGCACTATAAGTCTTGTAGAACTTCCACCAACCCAATTCGGAATTTTAAATGGTGAGCCAGGATATGACATTTACAGCCACATAAAAATACCTGCAAGGGCAATTCATGTTCTGGAAGGCGTATTAAAGGCAGATGGGTGGGAGAATGTTGAGTCAATAAACCCGTTATTCCACGGCGAGAGAAGAAAATTAAGCGGTGGGAATTTTAGCAGAATCTTTAGCTCTGATATTCTAGGCATCTCTGCTATAACTAGAACCTCGCAGCAGTCAATTGAGCTGGCAAGAAGGTACAAGGAGGCAAATCCAAAAGGCATTATTATATTCGGCGGCTCTGACTCAAAATTCAGGGCTGTAGAGTACATTGAAGGCGGGGCGGATATTGTAGTAATGGGAGAGGGAGAGAAAACCATAAGAAAAGTAATGGAAAGGCTGGAAATGAGCGCAGATTTAAGTGATGTTGATGGAATTGCCTTTAGGGCTAATGGCAAATTAACAATAGCAAAGCCAGCAGAATTAATGAGTCCTGATGAGCTAAGCCAGCTGCCCCACCCTTATTATGATAAAAAGGTGAGGGATGGTGTTCATACTGCTGTTGTTGAAACCTCGAGAGGATGCCCCCACAACTGCAATTTTTGTTCTGTTACAATGAATTATGGAAGCAGATACAGGACAAAATCAATAGAATATTCTGCAGAGGAGTTTGGAAGGACAAAGGACATGGGCAGCCTATATTTTATTTCAGATGATAATTTTGCAGGAAACAGGAAACACACCAAAGAACTCCTGGAACAGCTGATAGAGAGAGGCATAACAAGAAGCAAAAAAAACCTGCATGTGCAGATTACTGCGAAGGCTGCAAAAGACAGCGAGTTGCTCGGGCTTATGAAAAAAGCAGGCGTTAGCACAGTGTACATTGGCTTTGAGTCCATTGTGGACGCGTCGCTGGATGACATGGGCAAGGCTTCTAATGCCGCAGAAAACAAGGATGCTGCAAGCATATTCAGAGATTTCGGGTTTTGGGTTCATGGAATGCTTGTTCCCGGAACAGATAGCGATACTCCTGAAACACTAAAAGAAACATTAAGCTGGGCAAAGAAAAGCCTGGATAGTGTCCAGTTTTTTCCATTAACGCCTCTTCCAGGGACTCCTTTAATGCACAAGATGAAAGAGGAAAAAAGAATACTGACAGATGACTTGTCATTATATGATGCACAGCATGTTGTAATTATGCCAAAAAAATTCACACCCTACCAGCTTCAAAGGCAGGTTTATGATATGTACGAGGAATTTTATTCAGTTTCAGAATCTGCAAAAAGGCTGTTCAGGGCGCCTCAAAAGAAGAACGCCTTTAAAATCATGGCTTATGCGCTGTCTAACGGGATAAAGAGCATTTTGTATAACAAGCAGTCAGTGCAGCACCTTGAATTCTTAAAGTCAGTCAGCTAATACGGGAGAAAATCTCCATTTTTTACTACTTTTGATAACACTGAACATAACCCTATTTAAATTATATTTTGAATGACAATCATGTATTTAAACAGATTTTGGCAGGTTAAAGAAAAGAAATAGAATTGAAAGGAGGACAAGAAAAAATGTACAATTTTAAAAAAAGGGTAGCTGGATATTTAGCATTAGGCATGACAGCATTGACAATTGGTTGTGCGCCATTGTATGCAGAGGACTTCAAGAACGGCGGAGAGAAATTCGCAGTTGGCTTGGAGGGCGTTGCCGCAACACCTGCAGAGATTCCAGGAATGGCTGGCATGGTAGCAAGAGAATTTGCAGTTGATAGGGACATGGGCGCTGCAGGAGCGCTTGCAGGATTTGGAGTTGGCGCAACAGCAGGAGTGCTTAGAGGCATTGGAAGAGGTATCTCAGCAGTATACAACATAGCTACATCTCCATTCAGCAATAGGGGAGAGGCTGTTTTTACAGGAAACAACCTTCATTCAAAGATATGGAATGACTATGAAGATGGCAGCCTGGCAGCAGAGCCTACAGAAACAGACGCAACACCATCAAAATTTAACGATCTGAGGGTGAGATAAAAGCATAATATTTATTTTAATTTTTTATTTTTTCAGTTTTTTTGATTATCAAAAAAATAATGGGGAAAGAAAACATGACAAAATCAGGAACATCAGTTAAAAAAGCACTCTTGGGATTATCTTTAGCTGGGCTTTTAGGCATAAGTGATGCAGGCGCTGTTGAATGGCAGAAAACACCAACAGGATTCTCTGCTGTCCATGGGGATGATAATTATATGCTGGCGGGAGTTGATTTTAATGAGGGATATATAAAAAAGACAGAGCCAAAGAAAGAGATAAAAAAGCCAGTAAACAGAAAAAAATATGAGCTGTTTGAAGATGTGCTTTTCAGCTCAATAGCAATGGCAAAATACCCTAAAAAGATAATTGAGAGAAAGATAAACAAGAGGGATGTTTTGTTCACTAAATCCGGAAAGCAATTCCATCCAGGCGCATTTGTCTTTTGGACATCTTCTCCGGAGCAGTCAATGAAAAAGATTTTAGGCTTTCAGTATTTTGAAACAGAAAAGCAGCTTGTTACATACAGCATTGAGCAGTTATTCAACAAAACAGGCAATGCAGATGCAAGAGAGATAAAAGCTCCTGGAAAGCCGGTTTACACGCAAGGAAGAACTAAAGTATTCTTTTCAAGGTCAAATATGATGCCAAATGGAAGCTTGGACGAGATGATAAAGGTTGAATATGAGGGAAACCCAAATGGCTATCTTCAGACCTATGTTGATTATACAGCCAAGCCAGAGGCAGAGGTAGATGTCCAATGGGTGCCTGCAACAAAGGCAGAAAGGCATTTAAAACTCTTTGGGCAATTACAAGAAGAATATGCTGAGAAATTCAGCAAACAGGGAAGATAAAAGACACTAAAAAAAGAGGACATAAAATGAAAGCAAAACTAGCGGGTTTAGTTGCAATGCCATTGTTAAGCAGCTCTCTTATCACAGGATGCATTAGAATCGATGGTATGGACAAGCTCCTTACATATGAAGAAAGATTCATAGAGGATGAAGAGGCAAAGAATATTATGAGAAACAAGGGGATTGAATATATGCGGGCTGGAAAGCTTAATGATGCAGATGTGGCATTCAAGTCAATAAAGGACTTCAAGAATCTTGAGAGGCTTGCCCTGCTGTATCTGGAAAACGGCGAGCCAGAAGGAAGCAAGGATATTTATGTATTTCTTAAGGACAATTCCTATCAGACAAGGCCATGCCACGAAGTAATGGCTGAACTTGAGGAAATGGGATGCAAAATTGGCAAAAAATAGGTTTTACTACTTTTAATTACACCACATCAGCATATTATGAATTATATGTTGCATAATAACAAGATATTTAAACATCCCTGCCGATGGTTTTAAAGGAAAAAAGAGGAATATAATTGAAAGGAGGTTATAAAAAAGGTGTAAAATGAAAGTTATGAAAAGAATTTTAGCTCCTGCTTTGGGCTGCTTGTATCTTATTGGCACAGCTATGCCAGCATACGCAGAAAAGGCAGATGAGCCTGTTGCAAATTTCTTAGCAGGTGTTTTCACAGCCCCATTCAAGGTTGTGCATCACACAATAGATGGCGTAATAAAGGGAAATAAAAATCTTCCTGTGCTGGGAACTTTCAGCGGAGCAGCGAGAGGGCTTGGCTATGGAGTTATAGACAGCGCAGAGAATGTAGGCAAAGGGCTTTTCGGGCAGGAAATCTCAATACCAGAAGAATACGGAGATGTCAGCTCTGCTGTAGATGAGAACCCATTGGGAAGAATTGCTGTAGGCGCAGCAGTTGGCGCAGGAGTAGGCTCATGGTTAGGCGCTACAGAGGCTATCACTATAAACAGCGATACATATTCTGCAGGAGAAGCAGCTGCACTCGTAGGAGGAGCAACAGGAGTAATAGGTGGCGTTGAAGAGATAGTAGGAGAAAGCGAATAAGGCCTTATTTTTTTTTATTTTTTTTATTTTTTTGATTTCAAATAAATTTAGCAGTAATTATCAAAAAATGGCAGGAAACTTTGCAAACGCAGCTGATTCAAGCATTCTGAAAGGAATAAAAAGCAGAATTTTAAGCTATTCTCTCCCTCTTCTTATTTTTGGCGGCTTGAGCGGGTGCGTCACATCTGGCATTAAGCCAATTGACAGTTATAAAACAACAATCACAGAGCCGGAGATTGTCGGTGCATACAATCAGGACGCAGAAATGCACATGAAGAATAAGGAATATACCTCTGCATGGGACAATTATGTCATAA
>DATDUA010000032.1:0-3723 GCA_035290605.1 Candidatus Nanoarchaeia archaeon | reverse complement strand
GGAAAAAAGATTCATCTTTTTAGAGCATACAGCAGACATTAAGTTTCAGGCATTTGGAAAAACACTGAATAAAGCGTTTGAAAATTCTGCGCTGGCTTTAAAAGAGGTTATTTCCGGCAAGCTGAAAGTTAAAGCCAGGATTAACAAAAAAATAAAAGCTGAAGGAAGAGATAATGAGGCTTTGCTGTACAGGTTTCTTGAGCAGTTCTTATACCTGCTGGATGCTGAGAATTTTTTATTCTCAAAAATCAAGAAAATAAAAATTTCTGATGGAAAGCTAGAAGCGGAGATTTCAGGGGATTTAGCCAGCGAGTATAAGTTTACAAATGATGTCAAGGCAGTCACTTATCACCAGATGTTTGTAAAGCAGGAAGAAGAGAAAGAAACTGGCAAAAGATTTATATGCCAGGTTGTGCTGGATGTTTGAATATGGCAAGAAAGTCTAAAGCTAAAATTGTTGAAAAAGTGAAGGAGTCTGCCCTGAAATTCAGGATGGAGCTTAAGAAGTCTGTGCTGACTGGGGTTGTTGCAGCCTTTGGCTTTCTTATTGCCTTTGTTTGGAGGGATGTTGTAGTTGAATATGTAAATAATATAACTAAGATAAGCCCTGTGCAGGGAAGATTTGTGTCTGCCCTGATAATAACTATAATATCTGTCTTGGGAATACTTATATTTACAAAATTGCTTGGTGGGGGAAAATAAAATGCCAGAAGTTAAAAAAATATCAGATTATGAATGGGAAATTCCTAAAAGCGGAAAAATGAATGTGCCGGTTAGAATTTTTGCAAGCGAGAAGCTTCTTGAAAAGATGAAAGAGGATGAAACTTTCCAGCAAGCAGTGAATACTGCAAGCCTGCCGGGCATTTTAAAGAACATGATAGTCTGCCCTGACGGGCATATGGGATATGGGTTGCCAATAGGGGGGGTTGCTGCATTTGATGCCAAGGATGGGATAATTACCCCGGGCGGAGTCGGTTTCGACATAAATTGCGGAATAAGAATTCTTGCCACTAACCTTAATATTAAAGACATCAAAGGAAAAAAGAAAGAGGTTCTTCACCAGTTTGCAAGGGATGTCCCGAAAGGCATAGGAAAAGGAAGTGTTGTCAAGCTTGACAGGAATGAAATCAAGGAAATTTTGGAAACAGGCGCGAGGTGGGCTGTGAAAAAAGGGTATGGGGCAAAAGAGGATTTGGAAAGAACAGAGGATTATGGGTGCATTGAAAATGCCCATGCAGAGGATGTTTCTGACAGGGCTGTTTCCAGAGGATTGCCGCAATTAGGAAGCCTTGGAAGTGGAAATCATTTCTTGGAGATAGAGGAGGTTGATGAAATTTTTGATGTGGAAACAGCAAAGAAATTCGGGATAAGGGAGAAAGGGCAGGTAGTGATAGGAATTCACTGCGGCTCGAGGGGGCTGGGGCATCAGGTAGCCAGTGATTACATCCAGCTAATGGAGAATAAGTATGGATTTTCAGGCCTGCCCGACAGGGAGCTAATCAATGCGCCTATAAGCTCTGAGCTGGGAAAAAAATATTTTTCTGCCATGAATTGCGCTGCTAATTTTGCTTTTTGCAACAGGCAGATGATCATGGAATGGGTTAGAAAAGCTGTTAAAAGATTTTTTCCGAAAGCTCGATTGGATTTGGTTTATGATGTCTGCCACAATATTGCAAAGTTTGAGGAGCATGTTGTTGACGGCAAGAAGATGATGCTTTGCGTGCACAGGAAAGGCGCAACGAGAAGCTTTGGGCCGGGAAGAAAAGAGCTTCCTAAGATTTATCAGGAAACAGGGCAGCCGGTTTTGCTTCCAGGAAGCATGGGCACTGCTTCATATATCCTTGTCGGTACAAAAAAGGCAGAGGAGATTTCTTTTGCCTCGACAGCCCACGGTGCAGGCAGGGTTTCCTCAAGAAGCGCTGCATTAAGAAACCTGAGAAGCGAGGATGTTAAAAAAGAGCTGGAAGAAAAAGGCATTGATGTTGAAGCAGGGAGCTGGAGGGGGTTAGTGGAAGAAGCCCCTTCTGTCTACAAGGACATAGACGAGGTTGCAAGGGTTTCTGACAGGGTTGGAATAGGAAAACTTATTGCAAGATTAAAGCCGATAGCTGTGATGAAAGGGTGAAGGAAAAATGAGCCTATCAAGAAAAATAAAGGAGCATTTTGAAAAAAACAGGGATTTTGCGCTTGCGTCATCGCTGCTTCTGGCAACAAATACAATAGACAAGATTGTCACATTCAAGGGCATCAACCAGGGCACCCACTATGAGCTTAATCCTGTGCAGAATTCAATGATTCAGGATTATGGCGCTGCTGCAACTGTAACCTTCGGCGCATTATTTCCATTCCTACTTATTCCCTTGTCCAAGAAAATAAATGATGAGATGGAGAAATTAAGCCTAAACCTTGGAGTTGGCAATTTTTTGGTTTACAGCTCAGGCATCCTGTCCATATGCAGCGCAATAAATACAACCTACAGCTATTTTAGGATTTAGTGAAACAAAAATAAAAAATGATAAAAATAGTGCATAGGCATGTCGTGAAGCACCTTAATAAAAATAAAGGGCTGCTAAAACATATAGTTGTTTTAAGCTCTGCTTCAGTTATAACAACAATCTTTACAGTTTTATTCAAGATATACATGGGCAGAAAGCTTGGGCCGGGCCTGTTTGGCGAGCTGATTTCACTTGTTGCAATATTATTCATAATACTGACTGGCTTTTCTGTTCTGCATACTACTCTGGCAAAATTCTTCTCGCATTATAATTCAAGAAAGCAGTATGGAAAGATGAAGTACCTGTTTAATAAGGCATCAAAATTTCTGTTTTTTTCAGGCATGTGGGCGTTTATCGCCATTCTTTCATTCAGCCAGTTTATCTACAGGTTTCTGAAGCTAAATTCAATATACCCTGTAATAATATTTGCTTTTGTTATATGGATTTCTTTTTTAGTCCCATTAAGAGTAGGAATCCTGAGGGGGCTGCAGAGGTTTTTTGTTTTGGGCTTTACAGATTCTATTGAAAGCATTTTAAGGCTGGTTTTAGCTGTTGTATTTGTGTCATTGGGGCTTGGGGTGAATGGCGCTTTATTGGCAATATTCCTCGGAATATTATTCTCTGTTTTAAGTGTTGCCGGCTCTGTTAGTTTTTTATCCAAAGCCAAGGAACAGAAAATTCCGCACATCCATGTTTACAATTATGCTGTTCCTGTTTTTTTCTCTCTTGTCAGCCTTGCTGTTATGGCTAACATTGACATAGTTCTTGTCAAATACTTTTTTGAGCCTGTAAAGGCAGGGCTGTATGCAGCTGCCTCTGTACTCGCAACAATCCCTTTCCTTGCCTCAAACAGCTTTTCTGCTGTCATGTTCTCGAAAGTCAGCGAGCTGCACAGCTTGAAGAAAGGCACAGAGTCCTCTTTAAGGCACAGCCTTGGTTATACATTTATTATTGCTGCTGCAGTCATTATGCTCTTGTTTTTATTTTCAAATCCTTTTATAAGATTGATATTTGGAGAGGGGTACAGCATAGGATATCTTCCGGGATTTCTGGGCATTGCCTTCGGCGCCCTGTCTCTTTCAAATGTTTTGGTTACATACAACCTGGCAGTCGGAAGAAAAAGGCTTTTATTCCTGCTGCCACTTTTCATGCTGCTTGAAATCTTAACAATAACTTTGTTTCATAACAGCATGATGCAGATTGCCGGGGGGTTAATGGCATTGCTCGT
>DATDUA010000031.1:0-6235 GCA_035290605.1 Candidatus Nanoarchaeia archaeon | reverse complement strand
ACTTTATAGATTTGTATGGCGCGCCCGCATATAGCCCATGCAGCAAAGGAAACATACAATTCAAGCACTGCATAATGCAAATATTTATAAACTATATAGTAATAACAATAACTATGGACAAATGCGTGTATGCAGGAAGTTTTGACCCAATAACAAACGGGCATCTCTGGATGATAGAGAAAGGAACAAAATTATTTAATGAGCTTGTTGTAGCTATCGGCATAAATCCTGAAAAGAAATACACCTTTTCTCTTGATGACCGGCTGGATATGCTGAAGAAATCTGCCAGAGACTTTTCAAATGTGCAGATAACATCTTTTGAAAATAAATTTCTCGTTAATTATGCAAAATCAATTGGCGCAGACTTTATCCTAAGGGGAATCAGAAATGAAGGTGACTATGAATATGAAAGGGGCATGAGGCATATTAATAGCGACTTAAATCCTGAGGTAACAACAGCATTCCTTATGCCTTCAAGAGAGATTGCAGAGGTAAGCTCAAGTTTAGTTAAGGGGCTTGTTGGCCCCGAAGGATGGGAGGATGTAGTTGAAAGCTACCTGCCAAAAAATGTTTATAATAAATTTTTGGTGAAGTTTAAAGGCTTGCAGGCAAAATGGAATGATTTGCATAAAAGAATAAATGCAAAAGGAAATTCAGAAAAGGCATATGCTGAGCTTTTAAATTTATATGGTGAAAGCCACAGGGCATACCATAACATTGTGCATATAGCCCATGCTCTCGGGGAATTTAATAATGCTAAGCATTTAATGAATAATCCAGAGGCAGTAGAAACTGCCTTATGGTATCATGATGCAATCTATGATACTCATTCAAAAGATAATGAGGAAAAAAGCGCGCAACTTGCAGCAAAAAGATTAAGCGAAGCAGGCTTAACTGATTCTTTTGTAGAGGATGTAAATAAATTAATACTGGCGACAAAGCATAAGGAGATTCCAAAAGAAAAAGATGCCAGATATGCGGTTGATATAGACCTGGTTGCGCTTGGAAAACCGGAAAGAGAGTTTGATGAGTATGGCAAGGACATAAGGGAAGAATACAACTGGGTTAGTGAAGAGCAGTTTAAGCAAGGAAGGAGCACAATACTCAAAAGCTTTCTTAAGAGGCAATCTGTTTACCTGACAGATTTTTTTAAGGAAAAATATGAAGCCAAGGCAATAAAGAATTTGGAAAGGGCGCTGGAAAAATATGCCTAGCAAAAAACTCAATTAGCAGCAATCGTCTTTTGCTTTTACAGCTGCCAGCTTATGTACTTGCTGTAGTCTGTGTCAAGATAGGCGGGGTTTATTTTTTCATCGCCAGTGTACTTAATCTCCCAGATTTTTATAGGCCCCATGAAGCCGCCGCCAGCATCAAAGTAGGTAAATTCATTAAGCACATTTCCGCCGCCCTGGCTGTTTATGCTTTCTATTATCCTGTTCGGCTCGCTATGAACGATTTTGAAATTCTGGAAATTCTTGAATGGGTCATTAAGTATGTAAAGCTGGCCAAGCATTCCCTTTAATATCCTAGGAGAAACATACATTGCCGCGCCAAAATTGTCTATGCTGACTCCCTGCCCTGTCTGCTGAATTCTTTGCACCACATAGAATGCTGCCTCTAATCCCTTCTTAAAATCAAACAGCTGGTTGTTGTAATAAAGGTACCTCAACGGAATGCTATACTGCCTTCCTTCATAAACAAAAGCGCCAATCGGCTGCTTTAATTCTGTTGAGCCGTTTCTGTCCAGTATTTCGAGTATAACTCCGCCAATCCCACTCCTGCCAGCCGGCAGGAATATCTCAGAGGCATTTTCATTCTCTTTAAAGCTTATGTCCTCTTCCACATAGCCACCGCCCTGGAAAAGCAGCATTGTCCCGTTTCGTGTTTTCTGGCTTTGGCGCGGGTCAGACAGCATTGTTACAGGCCCTGAAGAATACCTGTCAAGATTCTCATCGCTTCCTATGATCGCAAATGCCCCATACTTGCCCAAATCGCTGGAATCAATAAGCAGGTGTGTTGCATTGTGAGTGTATAAAAATTCCAGGGCATCCTTCTCCTTGTCAGCTGTCAAAACATACCTTCCTGTGAGATAGTTCCAGTAAACAATGAAATTTCCACCGTCTGTTACTGTCGCCCTCTCTCCGATTGTCTGCACCCAATAGCCATAATCCCACCAGTGCGCAAAGACAGCATTTTCAGGCGTGCTCTCTCTTGTCCATTCCATTGCCTTCTGCCATTGCTGCGTATAGGAGCTTGGGACAAAGCCATACGCCTGCGCCTTGATGTTGCCGTAGTATGCCCAGAAGCTGTATATGCTGAGGACAAGGATTACAGCCACAGCCACAACAAGCAGCACCTTTATTGTTTCATCCTTTGCATTTTTCACCCTCTCAGCAGAGTCAACAAGAAGGAAGCTGGCGAATATAGGCGCAATAGGCGCTAAAATCATTATAAGCCTTACAGCGCTTCTTGCTGTAAACAGGCTCAGGACAAAAAGCGCAAACAAAAACAGGTAGTTATAGTCAATATTTTCCAGCCCTTTGTTCTCCTCTTTCTGCTCCTTGATATAATAATAGAAAAATGCCCCAATCAGCAGCAGCGCAGAGATATAATAGAACGCCCTGCTTTCAATCCCCTCCCCATCCATTATTGCCGGATGAGGCGCATACCTTGAAAAAACCAGCCCAAAGAAAAACAGAATGTAAAGGGCAGTCAGAATCCAAGCCCTCTTTTTTTCAGTTTTTTTCAGCATCTTCTTAAATAGAACAACAGAGCCGATAAAGAAAAGCCAGAACATTACAGGAATGTTTTTTATTACAGGGCCAAAGCTGTTAGCCCATTCTGTAAAATACGGCTGCCTGTTTTCAGCAACAGTCTGGCTCCACCTGCCAGTAATCGGCTTGAACATCATCTGGTTGACTGCCTTTAATTTGTCAAAAATAAATGAAGGCCCGAACAAAATAGATGCTATAACTGCCAAAAGAACAATGGAGACTATAAGAGAGGTGATATTTTTAGGAAGCTTGACAGTTTCCAGGTATTTTATTTTCAGCTTTGTGCTCCACAAAGCT
Organism: Candidatus Nanoarchaeia archaeon; assembly: GCA_035290605.1. GTDB lineage: Archaea > Nanobdellota > Nanobdellia > Pacearchaeales > GW2011-AR1 > JACOYM01. The sequence goes on along the minus strand of DATDUA010000031.1, from coordinate 3,164 downwards.
GAATGAACTGCCAAAACAACAAGAACAAGCAGGGACAGCCCGGTGTCAAGCGATTGCACCAGATCATATATGTTAAACCTTGCTGAAGCAAGCGTCATTATAGCAAATGAAAAGACAACCCATGCTGCATATACTGCAGTTTCTCTTTTATGCACCTTGTTGAGGATAAATGCCATAAGTGTTGCGACGGCTATTGTGACAAAAACATAAGAAACACCCCCCCATATAAGCCCCATTAGTGCTGTTGAGATGCCTGACAAAATCCCGAGTGCAATTGCTGATTTCTTGTTTTCAGATTTCCATGCCTTCAGGAACAGAAAGAAGGACAGGAACATAAAAAAGAATGCAGCAGACTCCTTTTCAGGAATGCCTGCAACCGTCCTCGGCAGGAGCTCGGGAATAACAACCATAAAAAATGTTGCTATCAGCGCTATGATATTTGCCTTTATGCCTGATTTTTTGTCCTCTTCATCGCTTTCACCATCTTTTTTTCTCCTTATGAAAATCTCCCTAACAAAGAAAAAGAATACGATTATTGTAAGCGCAAACATGATAACCGGAAAAATGACCGCCGCATACTCAACAATTGTGTTCTGGTTGAAAATCTTCAGGATATAATAAGTCCATGCAATCATGTACGGCAGCAGCCTTGTTTCATGCGATGGCTCAAATCCCAGCGGGACATTCCTCATCATGTCAACTGCAGGCAGGGAGCCGCTCTCAACAATTGTTTTTGCATACCTAAGGAAAAAGAAAGGGTCCAGGTCAGGGCCCAGCGTCCATGTGTTTGTTGTTATGTCCCACAAGCCAGGCCTCCCACCATGGTCTTTCATGGGCTGCGTTCTTATATCAACTGCCACTATCACAGCAATAATCAGTGCAATTGCAACCAGCACAAAGACCCATTTGTTGTCTTTTTTCAAGAACTCGGCAATCTTCTCTCCCCCAATGTTTAGCACTTCATTCTCTTTTTCTTCTTTTTGCTCTTCATCCATTTTTATAAGAATTGTTCCTATTCCTTTATGCTGCCAACTTCGCTAAGAATCTGTTCAGCACTCTGCTCTTTTCTGACTCCCCCTTCCTTGCCGCAGTAAGGGCACACCTTTGGGGGCAGCTCTTTGCTGAGCTCAAATCTGTAGCCACATTTCATACAATTGAATTTTGTCATCTTATGTTTCTCAAACTATCAAAGGTTTTTAAACTTATCTTCACACTTGGCAACTAAAACAAATTTGGCGTAATGTAAACCTCTATCAGCCCCGCTATTACAAGTATTATAATGGCAATTATTATCAGGCTTACTGAATCCTGCAGGACTTTCCAGAACTTCTCGCTCCTGAACTTATGCCTTATTGCAGCAATTCCAATCATGCCGCCAGCAGTTGCAACAACAAAATATGCTGCTATCTCTGGAATGCCATGTATCATAAACCTTGCAACCCCGACAGGCAGCATCTTTAAGTCATATTTTGTGAATATTCCAACAGCTGCCGCAATGACACTGGCATTCCATGCAAGTATGAAAATAGCGCCGGCCCCGAAAACCAGCGAGAATACAAGCGTGAATATCATGACATAAACATTATTCGAGAATATCTCCAGAAACCTTTCGCCGCCGGTTATCCTGCCGGTTTCCCTTATAGCCTGCCCCTGCTGGGGCAGGTACTCATTAACGCAGCCCTCAAAATTTGATGGCCGGTTGATAACGCAGTATGTTTTAATCTGCGCCTCAAAAGGCGACTGAAGAACAATGCTCCAGAAAGAAAATGCGACAACAAAGCCGAGGAACAGCCACATGAATGCGCTCAGCATCTTTGCATGCCCTTTCATGACATTAAAAAATCCCTTCATTCTTGCATCTTCCTCTTCCTCAAGCCTTATTGCAAAATACATAAAAGGCATGGTAAACATGACAGCAAACAGGACAATCATCAAGCCTGAATATTTGGACAGCACAGGATCCTGCGAGAAAATCCACCTGACAATCAGAAGCGAAAGCGAGCCATAAAGCAAGCCAACAAAAAACATTTCCCATGGCCTCCTTTCTGCCTTTCTCGGGTTCCAGAACATCTCTAGCATGGTTATAACAGAGGAAGTTTGTTTAAAAACATTTTTATCTGCCTTCTTTCAAAAGTTTCTTTCTTGAAAACATTTTTATACGCATAAGTTCTCTGTATTTCATGGATAAAAAAAAGAGGTTTGCCAGGATTCTCCGGCATATAAAAGAGGTTAAGATTCAGGGAGCAAGGAACATAGCAAAGGCAGCATTGTATGCATACTCTCTCATGAAAACAAAAGAGGCAGGAAAACAACTCATAAAATCAAGGCCGACAGAGCCCATGCTCTTAAATGTCCTGCATAGGATAGAAAAGCAGCCTTATAAAAAAATACTTGAGCATTTTGATTATGCTCAAGAGAAGATAAATAAATTTTCCTTCAAGATTATAAAAAACAATTCAATTATATTCACGCACTGCCATTCAACAAATGTTGCAAATGCATTGATTTATGCAAAAAAACACGGAAAGAAATTTCAGGTTTATAATACAGAAACCCGCCCCCTTTTTCAGGGCAGGAAAACAGCAAGGCAGCTTTCAAGGGCTGGGATAAATGTGACAATGACAACTGATTTAGCAGCAGGGGATGCATTAACAAAAGGCGGAAAAATAAAAAAAGCAGATATTGTTCTCTTCGGCGCAGATGCCCTGCTTAAAGATGGAGTGATAAACAAGATAGGCTCTGAAATGTTTGCAGAAATTGCATATGACAATAAAATCCCGGTTTATATTATCGCTGACTCCTGGAAATTCTCTTCCAAGAGCATAAAGATAGAGGAGAGGGATTTTCACGAGGTTTGGAAAAATGCGCCGAGGCGCATAAAGATAAAAAATCCTGCTTTTGAAAAAATAGAAAAGAAATACATAAAAGCAGTCGTGAGCGAGCTTGGAATTTTGACTTTAGGGAAGTTTGTTGAGAAAGCTAGAAGGAGTTTGTAAGATGGACAAGAAATACCTGCTTTTTAATGTGAATATTATTGCTGCAGGATTAATAGCATTGTTTGTTTCTGCAAAAGCAGGAATATTCTTTGATTCACTTTTCAAGCAACATGAATTAACAAGCTTAGTTTCAACAATAACTCATTTTGCAGTATATCTCTCATTAAA
>DATDUA010000030.1:0-3045 GCA_035290605.1 Candidatus Nanoarchaeia archaeon | reverse complement strand
CTTTCTAAATTACACTCTTTAGCAAGAACAAGCACTTATAATTCTCTGAAAAGGCTAGTTGGAGAAGGAGTTGTTTCGTATATTATTGAGTCTAACAAAAGAGTTTTTTCAGCATCAGACCCAAGGAGGATTGTCGAAATGTTTAAGGAGAAAGGCGAAAGAGCCTCTTTGCTTTTACCAAGCTTAATAAATTTAAGAAAGTATGAAAAAGAAAAAGAAGATATCCTAAAGTTTATGGGCTATTCTGGGATAAAGACAGTTATGAATGATATATTAAGAAGCTGTAAAGAAGACAATGAGTACCTTATTTTTGGCAGTGAAAATCAGCTATCTGAGAGAATGCCTGTTTTTGCCGAGATATTTGTTGCAAGAAAAGATAAGAAAAAACTAAGAGCAAGAATCCTAATCCGAAGAGGATTAAAAGGAAGAAATAAAAGAATGAGCAGGTATACTCAAGCAAGATTTGTTCCTGCAAATGTTGTCTCCCCCGCAAACATTGATGTTTATGCTGACAAAGTTGCAATACTCTTATGGAACGAAATTCCCGAAGCAGTAATCATAGATAATGCCAGTGTTGCTGCTACATTCAGGTCTTATTTTGAATTAATGTGGAAACAAGCTAAACCTTAACTTTATCCTAAAACAATCATGCTCCCCATAGTCTCAGCGGGAGCATATATTTAAAAATACAAAAAACACAAAAAGAACATGAAACGCTCAAGCCGTAGATGGAAGAAGAAAGGGCAGATGAGGTGGAAGTGGCAGCGAAAGCGCCTTAAAAAGGAAAAGCGGCAGAGAAGGCTTAAGAGGATGAGAGCGAAGTAAAAATAGTAATTTAGAAAGAATTGTAAAATATAAAGTAGACGGGAGGATAATAGAAAGCTTGCATTTTGAAGGCCTGTCATTAGAGAAAAATCTTAAAATTGCAATAATAGGTGAAGACATAAAGAATGTAGCATTGACTGAAAATAGATTGTATATGGATTACATAAATTCTATATGTGAAAAAATATGAAAAACCTGGAATTTTCTAGCAAATTAACCTTTTGAATATCTTTCTTTTCCTAAGCCTGCCAAAGAATCGCCAAGTTCGCTTATTATATGCCCTGCACCGCTCAATGTATACCCAATAGCTCTTGGCGCGACTAATAAAATGTTTTTGCCAACAACATCCCATTTAATGGGTTCTTTGTGAGGTAGGAAATTTATTTGCTCTTCATTGTTTAGATATGTTATTGCAGCCCCAATAGGAATAGCATAATCCGCCCTGTCGGAATATGTTGGAAGAACGCTTGCGTCTACATCCATTTTTTTTGTTATTTCTTCAATAATCTTTTTACAATCATCTTTTTTAACAATGTCTCCGGAAACTAATATTTGATGCAATTGCGGAAGTTCAAAGTTAGACTGGGATTTTATATAACCGCACGACCTTTGCAATTCTCTTATGACACCCTCACCGAATTTTTCTTTTCCCATTGGAATACTTCTGCTGAATATCACTTTTCCCCTGTTATAAAAGTGCGCATCAATATCTTCTTCCCCATCCATATTAAGAACCCCGAAAAAATCTCCATTTGCCTGCTCTATTGAATTATATAACGGCAATCCTGCTTCCCCAAGGTTTCTTAATCTAACCTTTTTTGCGATATCCTCCAGGCCTCTTTCCATAACCCATTCCTTTTTAATTGCTGCCATTCTCACCTCTAGCTCTACATTCATGTCTTCCGCCCGTGTGACATAATCCCATAATACCTCTTGTATTGGAAAGGGTATTTGTTGTTCTGCTTCGTATCTTACAATTTGCCTAAGCCTCTTTTCTGCTACACGAGGCAGCTTCAGGAGCCTAACAAAGATTCGTGAACTTGGCAGCACCATTGAAACCCCTTTCCCCTTGTATCTCCCTAGAAAATCATCAAGAGCAGATGCCTTAAAATTGCCAAATGAGAGCCACCCAAGCCTGTTCTTTGTCGCTTCTACAGACTTAACTAAAACATCTCGCTCATTTCCCACAAGCTGTGCGCCTATGACATATTTTTCAAGCATTTTTGTTGCCTTCCTTGTATTAATATACGCTCAGGTTATATAAAAACATTTGTGTAATATAAAACAACATAAAATCCCCCATTATAAAAAGCCTTTTTAACCTATATTCTTTAAGATAGGAATATTTAAAAAAAAGAATAACAGAGAATAAGCATGGCAAACAGCGAGATATGGACGGAAAAATACCGCCCGGAAAAATTTGAAGAGGTGGTTGGGCAGGACGAGATTGTAAAAAGAGTGAGGTCGCTTGCGCAGGGGCTGAATATCCCCCATTTGCTTCTTGCAGGGCCGGCAGGAACAGGCAAGTCTACGCTTGCGCTTATTGTTGTAAAGGATCTTTTTGGAAATTCGTGGAGAGATAACTATCTTGAGCTGAATGCCTCTGATGAAAGGGGTATAGATGTTGTAAGGCAGAAGGTCAAGGATTTTGCCCGCACAAAAGCTATAGCAAACGTCCCTTTCAAAGTGATTTTTCTGGATGAGGCAGATGCGCTGACAAGAGAGGCTCAGCAGGCTTTAAGAAGGACAATGGAGAACTTCACGGGAACATGCCGTTTCATACTTTCATGCAACTACAGCAGCAAGATTATAGACCCCATACAAAGCAGGTGCGCTGTTTTCAGGTTCAGGCCACTGACAAATGAGAATATAGGGAAGATAATAAAAAAGATAACAGCTGCTGAAAAGCTTGAGATAGACGAAGGCGCAGTCAAGCTTCTGTATGAGGCGAGCGAGGGCGATTGCAGGCGCGTTATAAACCTGCTTCAGGCAACAGCCTCTATAAGCACAAGAATAAGCGAGGACATTGTCAAGACAATAGTGTCAAACGCAAAGCCGACGGACATTCGCATTGTTCTGGACTATGCATTAACAGGAGACTTCCTAAAGGCAAGGGACAAGCTGCTGGAGATAATGCTCCATGAGGGGCTGTCAGGGCAGGACATAATAAAGGCAATACAAAAAGAGATATGGAACATGCAGATTGAGCCTGAAAAAAAG
>DATDUA010000029.1:0-2898 GCA_035290605.1 Candidatus Nanoarchaeia archaeon | reverse complement strand
ATCCAAATGACTATTCTAACAGAAGAAATATTAACATTGATGATATATATGTAAAGCCAGAGCATAGAAGAAAGGGCATAGCAACACAGATGATACAAACATTTTTAGACAATTTCAGAGGTAAAATTGTATGGGCTAGCTTATGGACAAATGAAGAAATGGAAACAAACAAAACTTATGGATTATACAAAAAGCTTGGCTTTGAAGAATTGGCACATCAGCCAGATTATGATAAAAAATGCATTGGCACAAGTCTTTTTGTAAAAAGATTAAAAGAATAATCTCTTTCTGCCTCTGCTCTTCTCCGCAAGCATCTCCTTTATCTTGTCTTTCAGTCTGTATGAGCGCCTAAGCAGTGAGATGCCAGAGCGGACATCCAGCAAGGGCATCAAGGCATTCAATTTTGTCTTTGTCTGGTATTTGCTGTTGTAATGCAGCTTGAACCTCTTGCTTATCTCGCTGATATCATTAAATCCTTCCCTGATAATCTTTATATTTTCATGGGCTGGATTGCCTTCTCTCTCAGAAAGCATTTTCAAATAAGGAGCATCCTCTAATCCACATATCCTTGAGGCTATCCTATCCAAAGCCAAGCCGTCTGTGCTGCACATTGCCATTCCGAGCTTAACTCCTGTTCCCATAATGGGCCCTTCGCCTTCCATGCCCTCAAATGCATCTAAAATGCACAAATCCGGCTTTGTCTTTTGGATTACATTTATTAAATTCTGCCATTTCATCCTGTTGCCTTGAACATATTTATTCAAAATCATCCTCTCATAAAGCTTCATGGCATGCAAGCCATTTCTATTCTTAATAACGCACCCAAACATATTTTTTAGGCATCCTGTATAAACAAATGTGTCATGAGTTTTAGGCAAAGCCAAAGAAATGGAAAATGCTTGCCTTGGCAGTAAGGAAATCCTGCCTTCATTTGCTCCGCTAAGTGTTTCAAATTCTATGCTTTCTGATTCAAATTCAGCCAAATCAGATAGCCTAACATTCGAAAATCTGCTTGATGCCTGCCTGTAATATTCGCCACCATACTGGCTGAAAGCAAAGCTGTTGTCCCCGACAATAACCTCTTTAAACTTATTATGAAATATCCCCAAAACTGCCTCCAGTGCATCAGGGTGAGTGCATGCAAGCGGGAAGTTGATATCAATTGCATTCACCTTGATAAAAAGCATTTTTGATTTGCCGCGCTTATTTTGAATTGCCTTTTCTATGTCATCTTCAATAAGGCTTATGGCTTTCTTTATGTTCTCCTTTCTTTCATTTCCTTTCACAATTGATATCTTCTGCATGTGCCATTCATAGAAATCTTTTTATCAAAAAAACAATAAGGTCATACATTTTTGTGTGTGGTTTGTAAAGCCATTTGTTTTTAGGATGCTCAGAAATTAAAGTGGTGATATTGCCCCCCTCATAAATGATGCAGTTTAATTTCTGACATTATCCTTCTTACTATCCCTCTTGGCGGGCTAAAATCCTCTTTTATATGCCATAAGAACTCTTTTACAGCGTCGCTTCCAAATCTTTTCTCAACAATCTTTATATTTTCAGGAATATTAATTATTTCGTGCCGTCTTAATCCAGAAGGATTCTTGTATTCAGAGTCCATCCACTCATGAAGCTCTGCATACGACCTTCCTGTCCTTCTGAAGCTTGACTTTGCATGTTCTTTTACAGGCGGCATTTTATTTTTTGTCAAATTTCTTGAATCTCTCTAATACTGCCTTTTTTTGCCTGTCGTCAAGGTGCATCTCCGCCATCATAAACAATATGTTATCTTCTTTGTCTATATGCTGCCGAAGAAGCTCAATAATATGGCTCCCGTTTTCATTCAGTTTAACGCTGTCTCCTTCTTTCAAGGCATCCTTGCAATTATTTATAGAATTAACCAAGTCCTCATGCTCCATAATCATCATTTCAGTAGGCCCGCCCTCTCTTGGAATGAACCTTTCAATCTCTGGAAACAGCGCCTTCTCCTCCTTGTTTAAGGAATGCTTCTCAAATTCCTTCTCTAAAACTGCTATGCTTTTTTCTGAAGAGTTCATATCACTTTTGTCAAAAACTCTGGGCTAAAGCCACAGAGCGTGTTTGAGTTTTTGAGCACTATCAAAAATGCCTTTGTTTTCTGTGAGTTAAAACAGACAGGGTACACAAAGAGCATTTTTGAAGTCTCAAGACATTTCTCAAGCCTGTCAAGCAGCTTCAAAACAATTTCATGCTCCTTTCTTAAAATGCCTGTTGGGCTTTCGCTTGTCATCTTATTTTCCTCCTTTCAGTTCTCTGCTTTCTGCATGCCTTGCAGTATTTTTTAACATGCCTTTCAACAAGATTTAACATGGGGGTTATTGTCTCTTTGTTTAGTAAGTAAATCCTTGTTTTGCCCTCTTTTCTGGCATTGACAAATCCGCATTCGCTCAAGGATATTAATGCATGTGAAACCTTGCTTCTCTCCTGATTGAGCCGCCTTGCAAGCTCATTCACATTTAATTCCCTGTTTTTAAGCTCGTTAATTATGTCTATCTTCAATTTTGTTCCAAGTGTCTCAAAAAACAAATAGCATCTGTCCTTCATATGTGAATTATAATTCACATATTCTATTTAAACCTTTCGGAGAAGATGAATGTATCCTTCGCTTCTCAATCCTTCCACTTGCACCCTGTTTTGTTCTCCCTTGCCTGCTTCTCCGCGTCTATAATCTCCTGCTTGTATTTTATGTTTTCGGGGTAAAACCTTGCAACCGCCAGTCCTTCCTGCACAAGCTGAAGGTTTATATTTTTGCCATCAAGAAAAATATATCTGAGGTATCTGCCATACTGGTCAGTATCCTCTGCGTCTGCCTCAAGCTTAACCTCCTTATTCAACACAAGCTCTTCTATCCTGCTTTTA
>DATDUA010000028.1:0-13348 GCA_035290605.1 Candidatus Nanoarchaeia archaeon | reverse complement strand
TATCTGAAATTCTCTGCAGAACTCATTTTTTAATTTGTCAGAATTCATTAGAAACTTTATGCCATCCTTAACCCTTGTTCCCAATCCTTTTTCATGGGCAATTAACAGAAAATTCTGCATTGCCATTGCAGAACTTGTCTTAACAGAGTCATCTGCAATTTTTTCTATTTGCTTGTTTTTAGCAAGTTTGATTGCTTGTGAGAATAATGGCGCATTGTATGGCTTTGCAAATACTAAAATATACACAGGGGCTTCATCAAATTTGCCATAATTTGAGAAAAAATTTAACAGCCTGTCATAAATATTGCCTACAAGTTTATGTTTTTTCTTCAGGGACTGGCTTGTATATTCATATCCTTTCTGGATATATAAGTTTAGTTTCTCTTTTGATTTTTTCGTATGAAAAACTAAAAAGAACCATGGTTGTGTATTGCAGCTCGAAGGCGCATAACCAGAAACAGAAATGAGCTCGTCTATTAATTTGAGAGTAACTTTTTTGCCGGTGAAGGAAGAAATGCTCCTTCTGCTCTTGATTATATTTTTTATTATGCTCATTCTATTCTTTTAAGATGAAAGAAATCTCCATATCCCCCAATAATGGGGCATGTTTTTAATTCAGGTTGTGCATCAAGTATATAAAAACTATTTACTAGAAAATACTCCACATAGCGTGATTTGATGTCCCCCCAATCAACTTTTAATTCCCTCCCCCATCTTGAAGCATAGTCCGGAGTATCCAAGTCAATTATATCAATTAACCTTCCTTCCTCGCCTTGTTTAATTATTCTTGGCTCCCCTTGTAATTCACCAGGAAGATGGTCGTGCATCGCTTCAAGTATTATCTTTTTCCCCTTTTTATGGGCTTTCAGCATATTATTTAAGTTGAATTTTTTTGCTTTCATATACTTTAGTAATATATAAGACTTTTTAATACTTTTTGGGCTTTGGGGTGCATAACATCAGTTAGATTTAAATCTCAATCCTTCTATGTTATTTATGCAATTTGTGCTGTAAAATCCGCGCCCCCGTAGCTCAGTCGGTAGAGCACGAGTTTCGTAAACTTGAGGTCGCAGGTTCAATCCCTGCCAGGGGCTTTTTTAGCATAGGACTTCAAAAACCCTTGGTCTTTGTTTCTAAAAATCTTCCATGCCTCAAAGACAACCAGGCCCGGAAGGGAAGCAAGCAGGACGATAAACCACTCAAAGAAAGACAATCCTGTTATGCTGAATACTGAAGCAAGCGGGGTGAAAATCAGAACAAGCTGCAGGGCTAATACAATAAGAATAGAATACCATATGTACTTGTTTGAGAATAGGCTTGCTTTGCTGAGCGCCTTGCCTGACCTGCAGGAAAATACGAAAAAAATCTCAAAGCCAATCATGCTGAACATAACCATTGTCCTTGCCTTTTCTATTGATAGGTTGTGCATGCCGTAATAAAAAACCAGCAGCGCTGAGATTACCGAGACTATCCCTGCAGCAAGGACAAACCAGAATATCCCGTCAAGGAGGGATTTTTCATGCCTCGGCTTTGCCATGACATCGTCGCCTTTTTCTTTTGCCAGCGCCAGCGCAGGAGGCGCGTCTGTAACAAGGTTTATCCATAAAATCTGCAGGGGCAGTATAGGCAGGGGAATTCCCGCAATAATCGAATAAAAAACCAAAAGCAGCTCGCCGAAGTTTGATGCAAGCAGGAATTTGGTTGCTTTTTTTGAGTTATCATAAACCACCCTGCCCTCTTCCACACCCTTGACTATATTTGCAAAATTGTCATCAAGCAATATCATGTCTGAAACATCCCTTGCTATGTCGCTTCCTTTTATTCCCATGGCAATGCCGATGTCTGCCCTCTTCAGGGCAAGAATGTCATTTATCCCGTCTCCTGTGATTGCCACCTGCTCTCCCTTCATCTTCAGTATTTCAACTATCCTAAGCTTTTGCTTTGGCTCTGTTCTTGCAAATATTGCTATGCTGTCAATCTCGCCAAGCAAGTCCTCATCACTCATCTCTTCAATCTCCCTTCCGCCTATTATTCTTCCCTCTATTCCAATCCTCTCCCCTATATTCTTTGCTGTAAGAATTGAGTCGCCGGTAATCATCTTTACCTTTATCCCCGCCTGCCTGCATGCAATAATCGCCTGCCTTACCTCTTTTCTCGGAGGGTCAAGCATTCCAAAAAATCCCATGAATGCCAGCGCTTCCTCTGGATTTTTCTCGCCTGGAGAGTACCTGAAGGCAAACGCCATCACCCTCATGCCTTCTCTCTCAAACCCTTCTGCAACCTTCAGGAGCTCTAACTTTCTTCTTGCATTCAGCGCCACAAGCCCGCCATCCCTCATCTCAAATGAGGACTTTTCCATTATTGACGAGGGAGAGCCCTTGCAGTAAAGGACATTCCTTCTTATGCTTTTTCTAAGGATTGACATCATCTTTCTCTCTGACGAGAAAGATATCTCCTTTATGCGCGGCTCTATCTCAGCAAAGATTTTCTTGTCTATCCCAAGGCTGAGGGCAAATGAGACAAATGCAGACTCTGTCGGGTCGCCTATTATCTGATATTCCCTGTATTTGGTTTCCTCAAATCTTGCATTGCTGCTTAGTATGCTTGTCTTTACCAGCTGAAGAAACCCGCTTTCTTTCTGGAGATTTACCAGCTTATTCCTGTGCAGCAGCCCCCTTGCAGTGTTCTTAAAGAATTTGTTGTTATAGAAAATATCTGTAACATGCATCTTTTCCTCGGTCATAGTGCCTGTCTTGTCCGAGCATATCACAGTTACTGAGCCAAGAGTTTCTGCAGCAGGCAGCCTTCTGATTAAGACATTATTTTTAAGCATTGTTTTTGTTGCCAAAGCGAGGCTGATTGTTATAATCGCGGGCAGCCCTTCCGGAATCATTGACACAATCAGTGCAACAGATGTCAGGAACATTTCAACCTTGTCCTTGCCCTGCATGATGCCAAGAAAAAATATTATTCCTGCCAAAATCAGCACAATAAAGCTTATCTGTTTTGCAAACCTGTCCAGCTTTTTCTGCATCGGCGTCTCCGGAAGGCTTATCTCCTGAAGCTTTAAGGCAATCCTTCCGAATTCTGTGCCCATTCCAGTCTCTGTCACCACTGCCTTTGCTTTTCCCCTCGCGACAGCTGTCCCTGCAAAAAGCATGTTCAATTTTTCTGACAGCATGCCATCCATCCTTATTACTGCATCGTGTTTTTCCACAGGCGCGCTCTCGCCTGTAAGGATTGCCTCGCTAACCTCCACATTTGTTGTTTCCAGGATTCTGCAGTCTGCTGTCACCTTGTCGCCCTCTTCAAACAAAACAACATCTCCTGGGACAATATCCTGTGAAGAAACCACCTTTAGTTTCCCGCCGCGGAAAACCTTTGTTGTGGGAATAAACATCTTTCTCAGCTCAATTATTGATTTCTCAGCCTTGTACTGCTGGATAAATCCAATTACTGCATTTAAAAGAACTATTGCAGCAATCACATAAGCGTCGATATAATGGGCTATTATGACTGAGATAAGAATAGCGGCAAGAAGGACATAGATAATAAATGAGTTAAACTGCTTAAGGAAGATTTTTGCAGGATTCAGCGAATAAACCTCTTTTATTGCATTCCTGCCATATTTTTTCAGCCTTTCTGCTGCCTCCTGTTCTGACAGGCCTTCTGCGCTGGAATTCAGCTTTTCCAGCACCTCCTCTTTTTTAAGCATATGCCAATTCATCCAAAAACAAGGAAAAGAGGATATAAAAAGATTTTTAAACATGGCAATCCTTGATTTTTCAGGCGAGCGGGATAGCTGGCTTCGGAAAACAGCCATAAGATGGCAGGCTTTGTAAAATATCAAAGCGTTTTCCTCAAAAATCTTTTAGGGATTTTTGGGGCCTCGAAAATCCAAACATTTGTGAGGATTTTCGTTGCTGAGGAAGGTCCACACACCCTTCACATTTAGTGATGTAGCGCGATTGCCGCGAGGCAACTGCCGCGAGGTTAGAGCAACGCAACAGAAACGGCACAGCTCTCTTCGAGCAATGAACTTTGCAGGAAGCTAAGACAAGAGAGATTTGATGAAACGAGCGCCTTCGCTGGTGCAAGGCTTAGAGCCGCATAGTTGAATGCCGGCAAAAACTGTTTGCATTCAGTTGCAAAGTTTTACAGAACGTGGCCTATTTCCAGCTCGCCTTTTTTTCTAAAAAGATTTAAAAGTCTTGTTTATGTTATTTTAACAAGGGAGCGTAGCTCAGCGGGAGAGCACACGGCTGAAGATAATTTAGCCGAAACCGTGGAATTGTTTTAACTAAAACAATGCGGAATGTCGGGGGTTCGACACCCCCCGCTCCCATTTTATGTGTGTTCCCATCTCAGTAAGATTTATAAATATAGAAAATATGTTTAAGATAACAAAAGAGGAAATTAAATGGCAAAGCAGGAAAAAAAGAAGTATAATGGAGATGCCTACGGCATTGCAGGCTTTGTTCTTGGAGTAGCAAGCATTGTCCTAGCAATTAGCATCAATGTAACATTTCTGCCTTTAGCATCAATCCTGCTCGGAATAATTGGGCTCGCCTTAAGCATAAAGCAGCAGATGAGCCGAAAGACAGGGCTTGCATTAGCAGGAATAGTTCTGAGCAGTATTGGAATAGTCCTGGCAGTATTGCTGTCTTGGGTGTTTATTGGCATACTAAAGATAATGCTGGCTGAATTAGAAAAACTAAAAGAAGCAAGCAGCGCATTGGGGGCGTTAGGAGCAGGGCAGACAGGCAGTTTAGGATAATTTGATTAAAAAAGATGTTAAGCACAAAAAAATCAGCAATGGAATTGAGCATAGGAACAATTGTTGTAGTTGTCATTGCTGTAACAATGCTTATTCTTGGATTAGTATTAGTAAGGACAATAATGTGCAGCGCAATTGGGCTGACAGGCGAGATAAATGACAAGGTTAGAAGCGAGATAGGCAAGCTTTTCCAGACAACAGGTGGAGAGGTTGTATGCATAGGAAGCGTAGGCGAGCCAGTAACATTGATTCCAGGAAAGCTTAACATAATTTATTGCGCTGTTAATGCTGAACAGGCAAGGGATTACACATTTACTGCGAGTGTTGAGAGATGCACAATCAGCGGCACAAATGATGACAATACTGCAGAATGCTATGACTGGGTAGTTGGCGGGGCTGGAGGGACTACAACCAGCTATTCTATTGGAACAACAGACCAGCTGCCAAAGAAGATATTAAGAATAGACATTCCAAAGGAAGCTGGAGAGCAGAACATGGAAGTCAGGGTGTCAGTTTTCAGGGACGGCTTAACCCTGCCTATGGAGCAATCACTGGACTTCAGCATACGCAGGGTCGGCTTTTTCAGAAGCGCGATGTGCTGATTGGCAGAATTCTATAGGTTTAGAGGGGCATTGCCAGAGCAGTTTAGGGACAGTTTTTTAAAGCTGATTTCTGTATTCTATTAAAGAGGCAACACAGAAAGATGTTTGAAGACATAGAGGCAATCTACAGGAACGACCCTGCTGCGAAGAATATAGAATTTTTAGTTTATCCTTGTTTTTATGCTATTGCAGTCCATAGGTATATCTCGCATCCTCTTTGCAGAATGCAGGTTCCTTTTTTTCCAAGGTTAATCTCGCAGATTATGAGGTTTTTAACAGGCATTGAGATACATCCCGGCGCGAGAATGGGGAAAGGGCTTTTCATAGACCATGGAATGGGTGTTGTAATAGGCGAGACAGCGAGGATGGGAAAAGATTGCGTTTTATTCCATAATGTCACATTAGGAGGAACAGGAAAGCATAAAGGAAAAAGGCACCCGACTATAGGAAACAATGTTTTTATAGGAACAGGCGCAACCCTGCTCGGCCCAATAATGATAGGGAACAATGTGAATATAGGCGCTGAAACATTCATCATAAATAAGGATGTGCCTGACAACTGCACTGTTGTAGGCATTCCCGGAAGAATTGTAAAGCTTAACGGAAAGAAGGTAAATTTAGAGCTGAAAAAAAGCAGGGATGCATAGTTAGGAAGATTATAAAATGAGGATTTTAAAAATTCTTGCAGTCGGCGACTTTCACGGAAAATTCCCTGAAAAATTAAAAAATAAAATTAAAGAAATAAACCCTGATTTTATCTTATGCACAGGCGATTATGCCGAGATTGATGAGTTCAGGCCCTGGCTGAAAAAGATTTTCAAGGCAAAGAAGAATGCTAGCGAGTTAGGCATAAAGGAGATGATGGGGGCTGAGAGATACGGCAAATTATTAAAAAAGGATTATGCTGCCGGAAAAGAAATTATAAAAAGATTAAACAGCTTGGGAATAAAGGCGTTTTCTGTTTTTGGAAATGGCGACTGGTATAAACTAAGGAGCAGCAGATACAAGGTTAAAAGAGACTATGGGCAGTTTACAAGAAAATTAAGATACATCAAAAATATTCACAGGGGCAGGGCAGATTTTAAAGGATTAAGGATAACTGGCTTTGGCGGCTATCTTGACAATGATGTTTATTTTAGTGAAAAAGGCAGGAAAGCAATTTCAGACAGTGCGGAGCAAAATAAAATAAGAAAAGAGAGGTATAAGAAAGAGGAAAAGAAATTTGCGAGTTTGATGAAAAGCAAGCCCAGCATTCTGCTAACGCACTACACGCCTTACAGGTGCATGGACAGGCTGAAGACAAAAGGCCTGGCTTTGTCAGGAAGCAGCATGGGAATAAGCTATTTTAACAGGGGGATAAAAAAATACAAGCCAATCCTTGCAGTCTGCGGGCACATGCATGAAAACTCAGGCATGTGCAGGATTGGCAGGACGCTTGTAATAAACCCCGGCGCAGCCAGCGAGGGAAAAGCAGCGCTGATTGAGCTTGATGAAAAAAAGAAAAAGATTAAAAGTGTGAAATTCATAAAATATAGTGAAAGACACAAGTCTTTCCCTATCTACTAAACGACAAAATGAGAAAATATAAATGTCGTTGAGTATAAATAAGAGATTAAGATGCCAACAAACCTAAAACTCTACAACACCCTAACGAGAAAGAAAGAGGCATTTAAGCCAATCAAAAAAGGCGAAGCCGGAATTTATACATGCGGGCCGACTGTATACTCATACCAGCATATAGGAAACCTAAGAAGTTATGTCTTCTCTGATGTTTTGAAAAGGGTTTTGCTTTATGATGGCTGCAAAGTCAGGCAGGTAATGAATGTGACAGATGTCGGGCATCTGACAAGCGACGCAGACACAGGAGAGGACAAGATAGAGGCAGCAGCAAAAAAAGAGGGCAAGAAGGCAGAGGAGATAGCTGAATTTTACCTGAAGATTTTTAAGGATGACTTCAAAAAACTGAACATTATTGAGCCGGATGTCTGGTGCAAGGCAACCGAACATATTAAAGAGCAGATAGAGCTGATAAAAAGACTTGAAAAGAAAGGATATGCCTACAAAACAAGCGACGGGATTTATTTTGACACAAGCAGATTCAAGAATTATGGAAAGCTCGCAAGATTGAGGATTGCAGGGCTTGAGGCAGGAAAGAGGATTGAGATTGGCGAGAAAAGAAACAAAACAGATTTTGCCTTATGGAAGTTCTCAGAAAATCCCGGAGCAAGGCAGCAGGAGTGGCGCTCTCCTTTTGGATTGGGATTTCCAGGCTGGCATATTGAATGCTCTGCAATGTCCATGAAGTACTTAGGGGAGCATTTTGATATTCATACAGGAGGAGAGGATCATATTCCTGTGCATCACACAAATGAGATTGCGCAGAGCGAGGCAGCGACAGGGAAAAAGTTTGTGAATTATTGGCTGCACGGCGCATTTCTGACATTTAAGGGCGAAAAGATAAGCAAGAGCAAGGGGGGATTATACACCCTGTCTGAGCTGGAGGAAAAAAATTACAAACCCCTGCATTACAGGTATCTATGCTTCAGCGCGCATTACAGAACACAGCTGGAATTCTCTCTTGAAAACCTGGACAGCGCAAAAAACTCTTACGAAAGGCTGAAAAACATTGCTGCTGAGCTGAAAGATGATAACAAGGAAAACAAAAAATATCTTGAGGATTTTGAAAAAGCAATAAATGATGATTTGGACATGCCAAAGGCGCTTGCTGTTTTATGGAACCTTGTGAGGGATGAAAAAGCAGAAGGCAAATGCAGGACAATTGAAAAGATGGATTCTGTGCTTGGGCTGGACTTGCTGAAAAAAGAAAAGCTGGAAATTCCGGCAGAAATAAAAAAGCTTGCCCAGCAGCGCGAAGAGGCAAGAAAGCAGAAAGACTGGAAAAAGGCAGATGAGCTTCGCGAAAAGATAAATGACAAGGGCTTTTATGTTGATGACAGTGATGAAGGAACAAGATTGAAAAAGATATAAAACAAGGCAGGCTGCCTAAGATAGATTTATAAAATAATGTATATAATATAAAATATTGGTAATTTAAAATGGGTGATTATGAGTATCTTAATATTGGCTACAAGCCAAAGAATGATGTTGTGTGCCTGTTCAGGGTAGAGCCGGCAAAGGGAATGAGAATAACAACTGCAGCAAAGACAGTTGCCCTTGAGTCATCAACAGGAACATGGACAGAGTTAGGAACAAAGAAAAAATATATGGAAAGGCTTGCAGCAAAGGTTTTCTCTATAAGGGGAAATTTAGTTAAGATTGCCTATCCTGCTGAATTGTTTGAGAGTGGCAATGCCCCAAATATCCTGAGCAGCATTGCAGGAAACATATTTGGCATGAAGGCTGTGAAAAACCTGAGATTAGAGGACATCAGCTTTCCAAAGTCAATAATCAGGGGATTCAAAGGCCCTGTGCTTGGAATGGATGGGATAAAAAAGCTTATGAAGATAAAGGACAGGCCATTGCTCGGCACTATAATCAAGCCAAAGCTTGGATTGAAAACAAAGGACCATGCAAAAAATGCGTATGAAAGCTGGATTGGCGGATGCGACTTTGTCAAGGACGATGAAAATCTTGCCTCGCAAAAATTCAATGAGTTTGAGGAGAGGGTGGCAAGAACACTTGAAAAAGCAAGCCAGGCAGGGGAAGAAACTGGGGAGAAAAAGGCATATCTTGTTAATGTTACAGCAGAGACAAATGAAATGTTGAGAAGGGCGCAGATTGTAAAGGATTTAGGCGGCAAGTTTATCATGGTTGATATGATGACAGCAGGCTTCTCTGCATTGCAAACACTGAGAAATGCCAACCTAAAATTGGCTATACATGCGCACAGGGCAATGCACGCTGCAATGACGCGCAATCCAAAGCATGGAATAAGAATGATTGTCCTGGCAGATTTTGCAAGGCTTATCGGGGTTGACAGCCTCCACATTGGGACAGGAATAGGCAAGCTTGAAGGCGGAATCTCTGATGTTTATGAGCTGGAAGAAGAGATAGAAAGCTACAGGGTAAAAGAAACGCAGCTAAGGCTCAGCCAGAACTGGCGCAGAATAAAGCCTGTGCTGGGTGTTTGCTCTGGGGGGCTGCATCCGAGGCATGTGCCTTACCTTATAAGGCATCTGGGAAGAAATATCCTGATACAAGCCGGTGGAGGTGTGCACTGGAATCCAAGAGGAAGCAGGTATGGTGCAATGGGAATGAGGCAGGCGATTGATGCTGTGATGAAAGGGATTTCTTTAAGAGAATATGCTGAAACGCATTTGGAATTGAGAGAAGCTTTGGAGAAATTTGCAGAAAGATGAAAATTCATGATTTAATATTCAAAGAATTGTTAAAGAGAGGATATAAGTTAGAAGGAAAAACAAAAGTTTGGGATGTTGCAGACTCAAAATTATGGTATCTTACTCCAGAACAAGCACAAGGCTTTCTTGATTTAGAAGAAGATGAATATTATGAGAAATCCATAATTGAAAAGGAAATCTCACTCATCAAAAAGAATTTACCTGAAATAATAAAGATATTGCCTTTTAAGTCTTATAATCTCGTTGATTTGGGTTGTGGGGATGGTCGGAAGGCAGTTGTATTTATAAGCGAACTAAAAAAACACTTTAATTTAAGATATTGTCCCGTGGATATTAGCTCTTACATGGTAAACAAAGCTGCGCAAAAGATTAGGGAGTTAAAGTTAAGTGAAGTTTTGGAATTTCAGTGGAATATTTCTGATTTTGAAAACTTAGACAATGTAACTCCTTTGTTTAGAGATAATAAGTTCAATCATCATCTGATGTTGCTTTTAGGTAATACTTTAGGAAATTTTGATAGAGATGACATGCTAAGTGGTATTGTGAAAAGCATGAAAAAAGATGATGTTCTGATTATAGGAAATGGTCTTCGTGACGATTCCAGCGAAAAAGATTTAGTTAAGCCATACAAAGATAGATTGTTAGATAAATTCTTAATATATGTTATTAAACAAATTGGACTTCAGAGTACAGATGTAGTTTATGATGCCCGTTTCAGAAATTCAAGAGTAGAGATGATTTATACAATAACGAAAGATAGAAAAGTTACTCATCTTGGTAGAACAGTTGAGTTTAAAAAAGGCGATGTAATTGTTATAGCAATATCATTAAAATATTCAAAAAGAGAGCTTACTGATAATTTGAACAAATTCTTTTCAAATGTAAAAATCTATACAGATTTACAAAATACTTATGCTTTGGCTTTATGTAAAAAATGAAACTCAAATATCGCAAAGGCGTTTTTCTTGTTGTTTATGCACAGGAAAAAAAGGGAAAAAAAGAAGGTGAAATTAAATATCTTCTGCTGCACCGCATCCTGCACTGGAAAGGCTGGGAGTTTCCTAAAGGCGGAATTGAGAAAGGTGAGACAAGCAGGGCAGCAGCAAAAAGAGAGCTGAAAGAGGAAACAGGGCTAAAGCCATTAAAGATTATTGACATGCACATAAAAGGAAGATTTGATTACCCTAAAAAATTGGCAGACAGACCCAGCATAAAGGGAATGGAATGGAAGCTGTTTGCAGTTGAGGCTAAAAAATCCAGGGTAAAAATAGACAGGACAGAGCACTCTGCATACAAATGGCTTTCCTTCAAGGAGGCATATAAAAAATTAAAATTTGGGAATAAAAAAAGATGCCTCAATCTTGTTGATAAATGCTTAAAAACTAAAAAAGGATAAAAATGGGAAACAACAAAAGATACTACATAACAACAGAGAGGCAGGCAGAGAACTATATCGCAGCAGGCGAGGATGAGATAGCCAAGGAAATAAGAAAAAGCGAGGCTGTAGAAACAAGGTATAAACTGCGCAGACAGCTGAAAGATTCTAAGGATTTATCATCGCTCGCAGCGTGAGTTATTTTTAGGGCTTATTTTTGATTTTTGTTTTTATTTTTCTTCCAGGTTAAATATAAAAACGCCATTTTCATGGCTTATAGCATGGGCAATACAGGCAGCACAAGCAAAAAATTCAGGCAGTTTTTAACATCCTCGGGAAAACCAGTTGTAGCAGGAA
Organism: Candidatus Nanoarchaeia archaeon; assembly: GCA_035290605.1. GTDB lineage: Archaea > Nanobdellota > Nanobdellia > Pacearchaeales > GW2011-AR1 > JACOYM01. Next base: position 1,918 of record DATDUA010000028.1, on the reverse strand, counting down.
AGAATGCTGAACAGAATGAAAAGGTTGTAGAGCAGGCAGGAAAAGGCGAGATTGTCCTGCATACAAAGGCTGCAGGCAGCCCTTTTGTGAATATAAAGGCTGCAGGCGCAGGAGTGAGCAAAATGGACATAAGAGAGGCTGCTGTTTTCTGCGCAAGACACAGCAGGGACTGGAAAAACAGCAAATCTGATGTTAAGATGCATGTTTTTAAGGGAAGCAGCATCTACAAGGACAAGGGCATGAAAACAGGAACATTTGGAGTAAAGAAGTTCAAGGAGATAACTATTAAAAAAGAAGAGATTAAAATGTTTGAAGAGAGCTTAAAATGAAACTAAGGCAAGCAATAGTACACATAGGAAAGAATGGCCTGACGCAGGGCTCTATTCAGGGAATTAAGAATATCTTTAGCAACAGGGAGAATGTAAAGGTTATCCTGCTGAAAGGCGCAGGGCATGAAAAGGAGAATGCTGAAGCTATCGCAGAAAATATAGTAAATGAGCTTGGGAAGAATTATACCTACAGGATTGTGGGGTTTACAATATTCCTGAAAAAGTGGAGAAAGCCTGTTAGGTGAGGAAAGGGGCAAAAACATTTATAAATGCATAATTCAGCATTATTTTAGCTTAATGGCGCTTGCGCCATTCTAGTGCTGCAAAGCACGGCTATTGATTAGAAGTGAAGTAAATAAATAGACATAATAAAATTTGTATAAAATGGCAGTATATGAGATTCCAGGAGATAAGTATAATATGAAGCTGGCAGAAGCGCTGAAGAATCTTCCTGAATTTAAAATGCCTGAATGGGCTGTTTTTGTAAAGACAGGGGTATCAAGGCAGAGGCCTTCTGTTGAAAAGGATTTCTGGCATAAAAGGGCAGCAAGCATATTAAGGCAGATTTACATAAACAAAGTAGTGGGAGTTGGCAGATTAAGGACACGATATGGTGGGAAACAAAACAGGGGCATGAGGCCGAGCAAGTTCAGGAAAAGCAGCGGAAAGATTATAAGAGTAATACTGCAGCAGGCAGAGAGGGAAGGGCTGCTTGAGCAGGCAAAAAGCAAGAAAAAGGGCAGGCAGCTGACAAAGAAAGGAATTGAATTTTTAGAAAGCATAAAATAAAGCATAAACAAATTAGCGCAAGATGACATCAAGAATAAAGAAAAAACAGCAGAGAAAAATAAAATATGCAAAGCATGGAAGGAGAACCAAGTGGGCTCCGTTCTGGGCTGTGATAAGAAAATATGGGGTAGGCAAGAGAGTGCACCCTTCGCAGATGACAAGAATAAGAAGAAACTGGAGACAGACAAAATTAAGGATTAAGCCGAGAAGGATGAGAAAAGACTATCTAGGTTAAGATTAACAGAAACTGAAGAATAAAAAATGGCAGAGGAAAAATCTGATATTGTGCTTGAAAGAGAATATGTTATTCCTCTGAGAAGGAAGTGGCTGAAAGTTCCTAAATATAAAAGGGCAAATAAGGCAATAAAAAGCATAAAGGAATTTCTGGCAAGGCACATGAGAGTTGATGATAGAGATTTAAGAAAGGTGAAAATAAACAAATTCCTCAACCAGGAGATATGGTTCAGGGGGATTAAAAAGCCGCCTGCTAGAATTAAGGTTAAGGTAAAAAAGCTGAAGAATGGGGATGTTTATGCTGAACTGGCTGAAATTCCTGAAAAGATAAAATGGGATATTGAAAGGGATAAAAGGAAAGAGGCAGATGCCGGGGCAAAGAAAAGCGCAGAGGCAGAGAAAAAGGCAGAAGAAAAGCCTGAAGAGGAAAAAGAAGAGGCAAAGGAAAAAGACAAAGTTGAGAAGGAGAAGTCAACAGTTGAGGCGGGCCTGAAAAAGGCAAAGATTGCTGCGCATGAAATAAAGCATGAGGTTGGCGGAAAAAAGAAGGATGTCATAGCCCACAG
>DATDUA010000027.1:0-9714 GCA_035290605.1 Candidatus Nanoarchaeia archaeon | reverse complement strand
GAAGACCCCGAAGCCAATGCTGATATTTCGATTTTTTGTCCCTCTTTTTTAATATGTTTAGAATTATGGTGTGGGACTTAAAAACCTATCGATAGGTTTTTGATTTTTGTTTGTGCCCGTAACAAAATAAAAAATGTTAAGGATTTCTTACCTTTTGATTTAAAATTTAAATGGATATGTTTTTGTATCCATTTTTTCAAGTTTAATTAGTCTTGTTGTTATTCCCAGAGGACTTCTTTCCATCGCTCTTGAAATAGCCCAGATTGCATTATCAAACATACGTACTATAACTACAACTTTTTTTTGTTTTGAAATCTCTTCTATTGCATTATCAAACAGATTTATTAATTTTTCTTCCTCTTCTTCTGTCCAGAGAGATCCAGATTTAGGATAAGGATAACCTGCTTTATATTCACTTGTAGAAGGTTTTATGACAATTGTTTCTTCAGCCAAAGGTTTACTAACTCCTGGGGAAATCGCTTTTGATTCTTCTTTGATTGAAGTTAAGCCAATCCCCAATCTAGAATTATAACACTTTTCGCAAAATCTTGCATTTGTTGTATAAGGACCATATTCCCTGTCATATACATATTCGCCAGACAGGGCATATATCTCCTCAAATTCTAGTTTCTTTCCGCAATCTGTACAATTGAATCTTGGCAATCTTACCATATTGTCAAGAACCCTGCGCTAAAGCACAGGGCGTGCTCGGGTTCTTGAGCACATTCAAAAATGCCTTTTTTCTCTGCGAGTCTTAAAAAACCAAAATGTTTTTGATAGTGCTCGGAAATGCTTTTCTATTTTGCATTTCCGACATAAAACAAGCAGGGTTCATAAAGAGCATTTTTGATGTCTAAAGGGGGGGAATATTTAAGGTTTTCCTAAATCGTGTAATTCTACGCCCGCATAAAACTTGCAGGGGTTTTGAATGCCTACAAGAAAATACTCCAATAACTTTCTGTGAATTCATCAGCATTAAATTGCACCAACTCAAAATAATCTTTGATTTCACAGCCTTTCAGCCCAGATTTATCAGCAATCCTCATGGCTTCCAAATACTCTTTTCTTGTTTTTTTATGTATAATCGTCGGGGGATAGCCATTTTTTGATAAGATATAGTTGAGAAGCATTCTTCCTGTTCTGCCATTTCCATCCATAAAAGGATGTATTTTCTCAAATTTATGGTGAAAAATTGTTGCTAATACTAACGGATGCAATCTGCTTTTATTTTCTTGGTGCCATTTTAAGAGCAAGTCCATGTCTGTTTTTACAAATGGAGCAGGAGTAGCATCAAAATTGCTTCTTAAAACACGAACATCTGCTGTTCTGTAGCCTTTTCTTGCATCAATGTTTTCCATTAGCTTATCATGAATTCTTACAATTAATTCATTGCTTAAATCTTCTTTTAAACCAGCATCATATAACCAGAAGAAAACTTTTTCTGTATTCTGCAAATCATAAATTTCTCTCAGGGTTTTGTCCTTTGGGGTTAAGCCTTCTTGAAGGAGATTTCTGGCTTCCTCCAAATTTATTGTATTGCCTTCAATTGATGTTGTGTTAAATGCAAATTCTATTAAGAAATCTCTTAAGATTTCTTTTTTTGTAGCATCATCTTTTTTATTAAAAACCTTGTTGTAATGCAGTTTGCATGCTTCAGCTTCTTCAAGCTTTTCAAGCAAAAATTTATCTTTTTTAAGCTTAAGCACTTTAATTTTTTCCAAGTAATAATTTGATTCAAGAAAAACATTAATAGTTCTGTAAGCTTTTCTTATCTCCTCTTTATATTGTGGAAGCTTCTTTAGAGCCATGTTTACCTCTTCAATAGTGCTGCCCAGATAAGATACATCTTTCGCTATGACTTTCCTGCCCTTTCTTTCAGAAATTCTCAGATAGTAATAGGGCTTTCCTGCTATTATCTTCTTATAAATGTAAACCATGTTTTGCCTAAGAAAAGAGGGTTTTTAAATCTTACCCTCTACATTCACTTTTTGCATTGTAGAGGGTAAAACGCCCTTCGTGCGTTCTGACTTACTGATATACTTCATTCTAGCAAATTCCAAACGCCCGCACCGGGGGTCGAACCCGGGTCGCCACCGTGACAGGGTGGAGTGTTAGCCGTTGCACTATGCGAGCTGAGCGAAGTTCACGAGGCAAATTTAACTCGCATTAACGAGTGAACTCGCGAACATAGCTGTATAGAAATTTCTATACTTTTAAATCTTGCTTTTCATAAATTTATTCATACTGCCTTGTTTTGATTATGATAAATACAATATCATATCTCATATTATATCTAAGAAACCACAACAAACTATTTAAACTGCCGCGCGATATCAAAGCATGAAAAAAGAAGGATTTTGCAGGAGGGCTATAGCTTCTCTTTCTTTGGCAGCATTAGTTGCTGGAGCGCCGCTGGCTGCGGAAAAGGCATTTGGAGCCAGCGATAAGGCGGGCATAAAAGAGCCAAGAGTTCTGGAGTTTGATTATAAAGAGGGGGAGGTTGAGGATTACCTTCTGACAGGCAAGATAAAGATAAGCACGAAAGGCTATGCTAATTGCAGTGCAGATTATAATTTTAACATCTCAGCAAAAGGTGAGGTTATTGAGTATGATGAAGAAACTTCTGTAGTTGAATTAAAAATTCAAAAGGTATACGCAAAAATAAAAGGAACTGGAAGCGTAAAAGGAATGGCAAGCGGCAGCAGTAATGGTGAAATAAAATGGGACATTAATGACAAAGATAACCCAATTGCACAGCAGGCACTTGAAGATGCCATATTTTACTTTTTCATTGGAAAAACAGGCGAGATATCCTATAATGAATCTGAGAATAAATATGCTGATGCAACGCAAATTATTGATTTCTTCCCAGATGATGCTGTCAAGCTCGGGGACAAATGGAATTCAGAAGGTATTATTGAAGGCGAGTATGCCCAAGAAGATAAAAGCGAGGAGGATAATATTAATGAAACCGCCCTTAAGCTTTCAGGCAGGGCAAAGCATAAGGGTGTAGATGTTTTAGTAATAGATTTTTCTGGAAAAAAAGAGATGGAAGGCATCTCGCTTCCGACAGACAGCTTATCTGAAGAGTATGAGACTCCATTATTTAACATAAACGGCAAACTCTTCTACGACCCAATAAAGAAAAAAATCCTTAAGCTTGATATGAAAGGTTATTCTGATATTACAACTCTTTTAATGCAGGATGACAGCCTGTCTGCTGAAGAAAACAAAAAAACAAAAACAAAGATGCATATAGGCCTTGAGATGTCCTTAAAAGAAGATTAATGCGGCAAGTTTATCAAGAAAACATATATTCTGCCAGATAGAAATTCTTAAATACACCCATTTGCTTCATTTTTCATGGAAGAAGGCGAAAAAGAAGTGTGCGAGAAATGCAAAGGCGCAGGCATGGTCAAAGATGCTAATGGCACATGCCATACATGCTGGGACTGCATGATGGCTGGAAGATTAAACCAGCATTCTGAAAAGCTTCCTGAAACAAGGATAAAGCTGTAGATTTTGCAATAGAGTTATCAGCAATAGCGATAACTTAATAAATTGCTCAAAATTATTGATATTAGCATGAAAAATAAGAACTTTTTTTATCAACAATATGAAAAAATCAATTGGGAGAACCAAGAAAAAACAAAAATAAATTCTTTTGTAAATAACTTTGTCATTAAAGAAACCATTTCTAAGAAAAAAGGCTCAAGTATTAAGGTTTTTGATATCGGTTTTGGAATCGGTTTTTTTATAAAAATGCTTTACAAAATCGTTAATACTTTATACAAAGACATACTTATTGAGGGTTGCGAACCTTCAAATAAAAATTACAATTACTTTATGAAAAAACACCTGAATTTCAGAAAAGGTGTTCAGCTTAAAACCTATAATAGCACTTTTTTGAATACCAAAACAGATAAGAAATTTGATTTTATAACTGCCATTTATGTGTTTCCTCATTTTATACCTGATGAATTAGAGGAAACAGCAAAAAAGATTAACTTAATGCTTGAACAAAATGGTAAATTTATTTTAGTTGTAGCAAATGAAACCTATATTGAAGAAAAACTCAAGTCCATGAAAGACCTTTTTATTGAAAGAAATAATCTTGAGTTTGGTGGGAAAAAGTATAAAGAGGTTTTGCACTATTCTGACATCCCCGAAATTGGTAAGCTTATTGATTATAACAGGGAAGAACAATTTTATCCAGACTTATTCAGAAAGTATGGATTTGAGTTAGAAATGAAGAAAGATTTAGATGATAATGGCTTCATTTGCACTGTTTTTGTTTTTCAAAAGAAGTAAACACTGCTCTCTGCCCTCAAATTTGTGCCATCGTTACTCCTTTAAGCACTTTCTCACAATAGATTCATCAACAGGAAATGCAACCTTCCCCCTGTAACTTTTCACTCTTCCAACTGAGGTTGGAAGGACAAAATATAACTTCCCGCCCCTTGCTTTCTTGTCTCTCCTCATTATCTTTATCAGCTCATCACTGCTTCTTCCAGAGTATTTTACAGGAAGCCCTGCCTCCTTAATAAGCTCATTCTGCCTTGCAAGGGATTTTTTGTCAAGCAATCCCAATGCTAAAGACACCTTTCCTTCATAAGCCATTCCCAAGGCTATTGCCTCGCCATGAGAAAGCCTGTATTTTTCAGCAGACTCAATGGCATGCCCGATTGTATGCCCATAATTCAGTATCTTTCTTAATTCTTTTTCCTTTTCATCCCTTTCCACAATGCCTGCCTTTATCCTGCAGGATTTCTCTACAACTTTCTGGTAAAATTTCATGTCAGCAAAGGAGGAATTTCTCTTTACATTTTTTTCCAGATATTCAAATAACTCGCTGTCCTGAGCCATGCCATACTTCACGATTTCTGCAAGCCCATTCTGAATCTCTTTTTTCGGAAGCGTCTTTAAGGTTTCAACATCTATTATGACAGCTTTTGGCTGGTGAAAATATCCAAACATATTCTTTCCCTCTGGAATATCCACTCCAACCTTCCCCCCGATGCTGCTGTCCACCTGGGCAAGAAGTGTTGTCGGAACCTGGATATAATCAATGCCCCTCATATAAAAAGAGGCAATATATCCTACCAGGTCTCCAGCCACGCCCCCGCCAAGCGCGATAATAATAGAGTCTCTGTCAAACCCTTTTCTTGCCATTTCTCTTCCAATCCTTGCAGCTGTCTCAGGATTTTTGGATGCTTCTCCTGCAGGAAACTCAAATACCTCTGCATCCAAGCCCTGCCTTCTTAGTGAGCTCTCCAGTTTTTTGGCATACAGCCTCTTTACATTAGAATCTGTTATGACTGCATATCTGCTGCCAAACCTTCGAAAGCCTGTGTGCAGGAGGTTTCCCCTGCCTATCTCAATATTATAGCTTCTTGTTCCAAGGTTTAATCTAAGACGCGCCATTATATGCAAAGAATTGAAAGTTTAATAAAGCTTCCTATGCCATTACGCCAAGTTTTATAAATCCCTCTTCTTTAATCAGCATATGGCAAAGGGCTCGGGTGCATCTATATTCTTGCTTATAATGTTGTTAGCTGCGCTTGCATTTGCCTCATATCTTCTGTATGAAAACCTTCCTATTGGAGAGAAGCAGGAGCTTAAGATGCAGAATACTTCTGGCAGCGATAGCATCATTGAAATCGGCAGCGGTGGAGGTGCCAGCTATGATGGAGAGATGCAGTTCTACCCAAACATGAGGTTTTCAAAGCTGCCTATATCATATTCGATAAGCAGCGAGTGCAGCGCAGAAAAAACAGGGCAGATGCAGGAAGCAATAGAGATAATAAGCAGCGAGGCAGGCATATCATTTGTGCAGGCTTCAGCAGAAGGCGACATTGAGATAATGTGCAGGGAGCTTGACAAAAGAGAGATTAGAAACCGGGACTATTATGTTGCTGGGGAAGGCGGCCCTAAGGAGATAGTGAACACAAGCCTCTTCAATGTAATCCTAAAGGGAGAAGTCCTGCTGTTAAAGGAATCAGAATGTGAAGAGCCGCTTGTGTCAATGCACGAGCTGCTGCATGCGCTTGGCTTTGACCACTCTGTGAATGAGCTGAGTGTAATGTACAATGTGAGCAGCTGCAGGCAGAAAATCACAGCAGACATAATAAATGAGATAAAAAGGCTTTACAGTATAGAGAGCCTGCCTGAACTGCAGTTAACAGATATTAATGCGACAAAAAACGGAAGATATCTCTCATTTGAGGCGAGAATAAGAAACAGTGGGCTTGCAGATTCTGGCAGCACAACGCTTGCTGTCTATGCCGAAGGCGAGCTTATTGGCTCTTATGATATTGACGCGATTGAGATTGGCGCAGGAATATTCCTGAGTGTTGAAAATTCAAGGCTACCCGGAAGAAATGTAAATGAGGTTAGGTTTGTCATTGACCCTGAAAACAGCATAAGGGAGCTAAGCGAGGATAATAATGCTGTAGTGTTAAACACTGAGTCAGCCTAAACAGCCAGAAAACAAACTGGCTTTTCAGCAAGGTTTAAAAACATTCTTTCTTGAGATTATATCATTCAAATTTTTGTATAAACATGGCAAGCGAAGAGGAAAAATTAAAGAAGATTCTTGAGCTTATGAAAAAGCCAGAGAAAATCAGGAACATCGGCATAGTTGCGCATATAGACCACGGCAAGACAACCATGACTGATTCATTGCTTGCAGGAGCAGGCATGATTTCTGAGGAGATAGCAGGAAAGGCGTGCTACATGGACTTCCACGAGGATGAAAGGGAGAGGGGCATAACAATAGACTCTGCAAGTGCAAACATGCTTCACAATCTTGATGGAGAGGACTATCTTGTCAATCTCATAGACACGCCAGGGCATGTTGATTTTTCAGGAGAGGTTACAAGGGCAATGAGGGCATGCGACGGCGCAGTTGTTGTTGTCTGCGCTGCAGAGGGCATGATGCCGCAGACAGAAACAGTCTTAAGGCAGGCATTAAGGGAGAGGGTCCGCCCTGTGCTGCTGATAAACAAGGTTGACAGGCTGATTAAAGAGCTGAAGCTTAATGCAGAGCAGATGCAGGAAAGGTTCGTAAAAATAATCAATGGCGTAAACAAATACATAGACAGCATTGTTCCCCCCGAATTCAAGGGAAAATGGAGGGTGGATGTCAAGGACGGAAGCGTTTCATTCGGCTCTGGAAAGGAAAAATGGGCTATAAATTTCAACACAATGCAAAAGCTCAACATAAAGTTTGCCGATGTTGTCAAGGCATACCAGGAAGGAAAGGTTTCTGAGCTGAGCAAAAAATCACCTTTGCACAAAACAATCCTTGACATGGTAGTCAAGCATGTTCCAAACCCGAAAGATGCGCAAAAGTACAGAATTCCGAAGCTATGGCAGGGCGATTTGGAAAGCGAAGAGGGTAAGGCTCTTGTGAACTGCGACCCTAATGGCCCTGTTGTTTTTGTCGCAACAAAGATTATTGTTGACCCTCAGGCAGGGGAGATTGTCGGCGGAAGGCTGTTTTCCGGCACAGTGCAGAGGGGGCAGGATGTTTATATGATAATGGCAAAGAAAGCAACAAAGATACAGCAGGTAAACCTTTCAAAAGGCCCGCAAAGAATTATAGTTGATGCTGTGCCTGCCGGAAACATGGTTGCCCTTGCCGGGCTGAAGGGCGCAAATGCAGGTGAAACCATCTCAACAAAAGAGATAGACCCATTTGAAAGCCTGAAGCATATATTTGAGCCTGTTGTTACAGAATCAATAGAGGCAAAAAAGCCGTCTGACCTGCCAAAGCTTATAGAGGTATTAAAAACAGTGCAGAAAGAAGACCCGACTGTAAAGGTTGAGCTGGATGAGCAGACAGGGCAGCACCTTCTCAGCGGCATGGGCGAGCTGCACCTTGAGGTTATTGCAAACAGGATAAGGACCGAGAAGGGTGTTGATGTCACGACAAGCAATCCTATTGTTGTCTACAGGGAAACTGTTGAAAAGCCGTCAAAAACTGCAGAGGGCAAGTCTCCAAACAAGCATAATATATTCTTTATGCAGGCTGCGCCGCTTGAGGAAAATGTGCACGGCGCAATAGTTTCAGGAGATATTATGGAGGGCAGGGTAAAGAAAAAGAATGAGCAGTTATGGAAAACCCTGTCGCAGCTTGGCATAAGCAACGAAGAGGCAAGGCAATACAGGCACATCTACAAGGGAAATGTCCTGCTTGACAAGACAAAAGGAGAGGTTCATATCGGCGAGGTTATTGACATGGTTGCCGACGCATTTGAGCAGGTGATTGACGCAGGCCCACTGGCGAGAGAGCCGTGCATGAAGCTGAAGATTTTGCTTATGGACACAAAACTGCACGAGGATGCTATTCACAGGGGTCCTGCTCAGGTTTATCCTGCTGTCAGAGACGGCATAAGGGGCGCAATGGAGAGCGCGAATGCAACAGTCTTTGAGCCTGTGCAGGTTCTGCAGATTGACTCTGAGATGAGGTATATGTCAAATGTGACATCGCTTGTGCAGAGCAAAAGGGGGCAGATGATGCATGTTGAGCAGGAAGGCGAGCATATTTCCATGCGTGTTAAAATGCCTGTCTCAGAAATGATTGGCTTTGCCTCTGACTTGAGAGGCGCAACAGAGGGCAGGGGAACATTCTCCGTAGTTGACCAGCTTTTCGCAAAACTGCCGAATGAACTGCGCGACAAGACAATAAAGCAAATAAGGCAGAGAAAAGGGCTGGCGGAGAATGAGTAGGCAAGCTGTGTGTTTCTGCCAGAATTTTATCCTATATAATACGAAGTAATCATTTGAGATTAACTATATTTTTAAAGGTCATTCTCTAAATTAAAAAATGGCAGACTACCGGACAAGAAGAATAGAAAATCTTAGGGTATATGCAACCGAAACTTACAAGGCGCTTCCAGAGGAATGCAGGAAGATGTCTATGGGCAAGTTCTCGGAATTTTTAGAAGCCAGAGTTGAAAGGCTGGCTTCAATATATGAAAAGTCTGTTGATTCCAAGGAAAAAATTGACTATGAAAAATTAAGAAAAGAGAATGCAAAATCTTTTGACTTTTTACATGTCAAGAACCCTGCGCTAATGTCAGAAATGCTGTTAATATCGCGCATTTCTGAACACCTCAAAAATCCCGAAAATTTAGAGAGGATTTTTGATGAGCACAGGGCGTGCTCGGGTTCTTGAGCACATTCAAAAATGCCTTTTTTCTCTGCGAGTCTTAAAAAACCAAAAGGTTTTTGATAGTGCTCGGAAATGCTTTTCTATTTTGCATTTCCGACATAAAACAAGCAGGGTACATAAGAGAGCATTTTTGAAGTCTAAAAAGGGTGAGCTTTCAGGGATAGGCAGGAATGCCAAAAAAAAATTATGAGGCATCTTGGTTCTTTGGAGCAGGTTTTTAATTTTCTGTCATGCAAATATGATATTAAAGACAGGATGCATTCTTGGCAGATTACCATCAGGATATAAAGAGAGAGCTAGGCAATGGGGCAAAGTACCTGCTGTATCTTTCAGGCGCCTGGGATGATGACATCCTCAGGGCTGTTGCAATCGCGCAAAAAAAGCATGTGCTTCCTGAGAAAGCCAGAACAATGTCTCAGCAGCAGCCAAATGTCTCTTTCCAGCCAGTGTCAGAATACAGAAGTTATCTTGAGAGATAATATTATTTTTTAACTAATAAGAAATCCACAGCCTTTTAGGCTGTGGTCTCTCCGAAC
>DATDUA010000026.1:0-6438 GCA_035290605.1 Candidatus Nanoarchaeia archaeon | reverse complement strand
AAATTAAAGTGGTAATGTCAAGAACCCTGCGCTAAAATTCATGTTTGGGTTCTTGAGCACATTCAAAAATGCCAATTGCAAAAAACATTTTTGATGTGTTACGTCCGCATCATAAATGATGCAGTTTAATTTCTGACATTAAAAAAAGAGGATGTGCCTTTCTGTTTTCGTGCCTTAATTCCATTTTGCCCCAGACTCTTCCTTTGCCTTAACATGAAGAATATACCTTATCTCATCATCTTTCAAGCCAAGCCTGTACAAGGCTGATATTTCTCTTGCAAGGTCCTTAGGAATCCTAAATTTTGAATTTAATAGCTTGTATTCGCCTGAAGAAATGCTGCCTGAATATTCAGCCTTGATATTAGAATTTTTAAGAGCGCTTTTCTTTTTAATGACTAAGCTTTGCATCACCATTTTTAGCATCACCTTTTGCTCGCCTCTCCTGCCTGAATAAGATTTTAAAACCCTCGAAGAAGCTCTTTGCAAAGTCAATTAGATATGCATTGAGCCTCTTCTGGGCAAAAAGAGGTGAATATGAACCCTCTCATGAAATGAGAGGAGGTCAAATGAAATTTAACTTTAACTTGAAAAGCATAAGAAATTGCCTTTTAAATCAGTTGTGAAGAAATAATCTGTAAGCAAGATATGGAAAGCAGTTTCACAAGCTTTTTAAATGAAATTTGGCTTTATCGTCGATAAATATAAAAGGGTAAAAATGAAGATAATACCAATACCGGATTTTTGGGCAACGCCCAATGTGCTAATTGACGCATTCAGCTTTATTGTGCTTCTTGCATTCTCTGTCCTGTGCATTAAAAACTTCAGGCTTAATAAAAACAGGAAATTCCTGCACCTTGGGCTTGGCTTTATGCTGATTGCAATTGCGCAGCTTGCAAGCATATTAACAAAGGTTGTGCTGTATTACAACATAAGCTTCACTCAGAATATAGGGCAGCTTGTTGTAACATATGACATTGTAAATTCTGTTGACATATTCTACTATATCGGGCTTTTTTTCTTCAAGTTTCTGACATTGAGCGGCTTGTATGTGATATACAGGCTTCCGAGAAAGAGAAAATCTGCAGGCGACTTATTTCTTGCCCTGTATTTCATAGTCCTTTCTGCAATATTCGGCACGAGGTTTGAGTATCTTTTTTACATCACTGCCCTGATTCTACTTGTTATGATAATAGGAAATTATTATGAGGTGTACAAGAAAAGTAGGCTTGCAAATACAGCAGTCCTGATTCTTGCTTTTAGCATGCTTGCGCTAAGCAATGTGATATTCCTGCCAGCAAAGCTGGATGATACATTTTTTATTGCTGCAAACATAACAGAATTAGTAAGCTATTTAACCCTGCTTTTGCTTATGCTAAGGATAGTGAAACATGGAAAGGAAAAGAAGCAGAATGGATATAGTATCGGATATGTTAGCGATTATCCAAGAAAGAGGGGGTGAAATCAAGCCGACTCACCTGATGTACAAGGCGAATCTCTCGCATACGCAGATGAAATCATACCTGGATAAATTAACAAAAAATGGCTTGATTGAAAAAAGCCCGGCAAAGGAGAAAAAGAGCAAGATAATGATAACAAAGAAAGGCAGGGACTTCTTCCATAAATACAGGCAGATGAGGGAATTTGAGAACACATTCGGGCTGGGGTGATAATGTCAAAAACCCTGCGTCCTATATCTAAGTTTAGACTTAATCCAAAGATAAATTTATAATCTCATAAAACCTGCTTTTTTCATGAAAAAAGCATTCAGGGTGTTTATATCGGGAAGCGTGCAGGGAATTCTCTTTCGCGACTTTATTAAGGATAATGCTGACAGGCTCGGAGTCAGGGGATTTGTGAGAAACCTTGAGGATGGAAGGGTGGAGGCATTTATAGAAGGCGACCACGAAGCCATTGAAAATATGATTGAGGCATGCAAGCAGGGGCCGAAATATGCACATATAAAAAATGTTGAGGTAAAAGACGAGAGGTTTCAGGGCTTAAAGGATTTTAGGGTAATCAGGTTTTAAAAAAGGTGTAAAGAGGATAAAATGGCGCGGCAGGATGAGATTGTAAAGGAAAGGCAAAGAAAGATAGAGGAACTAAGAAAAAAGAAGGTAGAGCCTTATGCATATTCTTTTGACAAAAAAAATAATTCTGCTGAGCTGCATGAGAGGTTTAGGGAGCTAAAGGCAGAAAAAAAAGCAAAGGAAAAGGCGCAGGTTGCAGGCAGGGTTATTGTCATAAGGGACCTCGGGAAGATTATATTTGCAAAGTTGCAGGACCAGGCAGGGAGCATACAAATCGTTCTGCAGGACAAAGAAACTCCTGCAAAAGAGATTGATTTTTTCAAGGAATATGTTGATGCAGGGGATTTTATTGGGGTAAAAGGAAGCATATTCAGGACAAAAAGGGGCGAGCTTTCAGTAGTTGCAGACAAGATTGAAATTTTAAGCAAGTCTATTCTGCCTCTGCCTGAAAAATGGCATGGACTGCAGGACAAGGAGGAGAGATACAGGAAAAGATACCTTGACTTGATTATGAGCCCTGAAGTCAAGGAGGTTTTCATGAACAGGGAGAGGATTATCAAAAGGTTAAGAGAATTTCTTGATTCAAAAGGATTTATTGAGGTGGACACCCCCATGCTACAGCCTATTTACGGGGGAGGGGCTGCAAAACCATTTGTAAGCGAGCTTAACAGCCTAAAGATGAGGGTTTATCTCACAATCTCCAATGAGCTTTACCTGAAGAGGCTGATTGTTGGAGGCTTTGAGAAGGTCTATGCCATGAACAGAGCTTTTAGGAATGAAGGGATAGACTTTACGCATAACCCTGAATTCACGCTCCTTGAGACAATGTGGGCTTATGTTGATTACAAATCTAACATGGACCTGTTTGAAGAGATGGTTGAGTATGCAGCCAAAAAAGTTCTGGGAAAAACAAAGATTGCATACCAAGGAAAAGAGATTGAGCTGAAAAGGCCGTGGAAAAGGATGACGATGGCTGAGGCAATAAAAAAATTCGCAAAGATAGACACAGAAAAAATGTCTGACAGGCAGTTAAAAGATTTTTTAGAGAAGAATAACTTGAAGCTTAAGGCAGAATTTAGGCGGGGAATAGCCATAGAGGAGATATTCTCAGAGATTGTGCAAAAACAGCTAATACAGCCAACCATAATCTATGACTATCCTGCTGACACCTCTCCTTTAGCAAAGAAAAAAAGAGGCAATCCAAAGCTGGCAGAGAGATTTGAGCCAATAATAAATGGGTGGGAGATGGGAAATAATTATTCAGAATTAAATGAGCCAGAAGAGCTTAAGAGGGTTTTTCTTGAGCAGGCTGAATTCAAAAAGAGGGGGTATGAGGAAGCTGCCCCTTATGACGAGGATTTTGTCAATGCACTGGAGGTTGGCATGCCCCCAACATCCGGCCTTGGGCTCGGGGTTGACAGATTAGTCATGCTTTTCACAAACCAGGCATCAATCAGGGATGTAATATTATTCCCTTTCATGAGGCCCCAGAATTCACCTGGGCAGAATTCTGACGGCCATCCAGAGAAGCAGGAAGAATAAATAGGACGCAAATAATATAAGTTTAAAAACATGATTTTTGATAAGAATAAAGATGAAAAAGGAGGCAAGACAATGGCAAATCTTATAATAAAGAGCAACATAAAGGAATGTGTAAGCGAGCTGAATGTTGCCTCAGATGTTGCAGATGCCTTAAACAAGAAGGTTGAGCAGCTTTTGAAAGAGGCATCAGAAAGGGCAAAAGCCAACGGAAGAAGGACATTGCAGGCAAGGGATTTGTGAGCGAGTTACACAAAAATTTTATAATGGGCAACAAAGAAGGAGGTGGTTATTCCTGTGGGGAATAAGGAGAAAGGCGCTAATGCTGAACGTGAGCTGCTGAAGATGTTTTCTGAGAATTCATGGCAGGCAGCGAGAGTTGCAGGAAGCGGGCTGGCTGATGAAACTCCCTGCGACCTGATTGCAGGAAAAGCGAGAAGGAAGTACTGCATAGAGTGCAAGACGAGCAAAAGCAAAAAGAGATATATTGACAAGAAACAGATTGAGGAGTTTTTGATTTTCTCTGAGATTTTTGGCATGAAGCCATTGATTGCCGTAAGGTTTAACCGGGAGGGGTGGTTTTTTCTTCCCCCAAAACACCTGGAAAAGACAGAAGGCGGGCTTGCTATAAGCCTAAAAGATGCAAAGAAAAAGGGCAGGAGATTTGGGCAGGTTTTTGTCTAAGGCTAAACATTATTCTCCACCAAAGATATATTTAAAAATGCAGGAATAATCGAGAAACTGAATAAAAAAGGCGGAAAATCAAAATGGCAAGAACAGAATCTCACGAAAAAACAATTCCTGAGATAGGGGCAAGGCTTAAGGCTATCGGCGGCGACATGCTTAAGATAGAATATCTTGAAAACTGTCTTAAACAGCAGCTTGCGAATGATGCCAGGAAATGGGTGCATATGAATGTTGCTGACTTGTATTCTATAAGGCTTATGTATTTTGAGGCAGCCAAGAACCTTGACGGGGCTGCAGACTGCGCTGTTACCTACAAGGACAAGATGCAGATTCTTTTCTCAGAGGCAAAGATGTGGATTAAAAGCGCTGACTATAGCAAGGTGCATGAGAGCTTTAAGAAAGCGCTGGCATGCGCAAATGACAGGGAGAAAGAGATGCTTAAAGCCCAGCTAAAGCAGGAGTATCTTGCTGTTGCCGAGAAGTTTGAAAAGTCAAGCAGGAACAATAATGCAATCAAGGTTTATGATGAGCTGAGGGTTTTGAACCTGCTCAGCCCAGACGAGAAGGACATAGTCAACACAAAGCTTGTCGCGCTTTACACAAAAGTCGGCAGAATTAGGGAAGCCATGCAGCTTGAGCAGGGAATGAAGAAATAGTTCTGGTGAAAAAAACGGCTTAGTTCAATTGAGATTTTCAACTAAGCCTAAGGCATCAAAAAATATATAAACACCAAAACAATATAAAAATAATTAAAAGAGGTAGAAAAAGATAAATAAAATGGTTTCTGCACCGAGAAAAAGAGATTTATCCAGCGCGCCAAAAATTAGAAGGGGTCCCATTGGAACAATTAGCCAGGAAGAAGCTGATTGGGTCAGGGAAGAAATCAGGAAAAGAAGAGAAAAATATCCTAAGGGAGTCAAGGATTTTCCGATATTTGGAAGAAAAGGAAAATCACAAAAAGGACAGGCTTCACATGTTCAGCCGCAGAGAGGATGGACTGCTCAGCCTGCAGAGAACCAGCAACAAATTAAAACTGCCCAACTGCCCAGACAAATTATTCCACAAAGTGAACAACCGCCGGTTGAAGACTGGTGGAGAAAACTAGTTTTTATTATCATGGCAATTCTTGCGCTTATGATGCTGTATGCAATATTCGCAAACATTTTTTCTGGTTTTGATGGCGGCGGAGGAAGCGGATTTGGATGTCCTACTACCTGCGAGGGTTATGCAGTTCTTCAGCCTCCTGGCTGTGGCTGCCCACCGGGGAGCAGTCTCTCTACAACAACACCTTATGCCTATAATGGCCCTGGATGCGAGGAAGGGTGCGCGCAGTGCATTTGCTGATAATAAAAAGACAAAATGGAAACATCAACATCACGAAAAATCTTGTCAGTAGCAGGGTTGCTTGTATCCTGGATTATGGTTAGCCTTATGAAAAATGCAATGGCAAATCTGCGTGAGCATCTAGCAGGAGCAGTATTTTATCTTATAATATTCATTTTTGGAATGATAATTGCGGTGATGAGTGTAACAACTCCTGCCCATAATGTCCCGGCTGTCAGAACACCCCAGCAAGCATTAGCTGAAGCCCAAAAAAATGAAAGAAAAGAGAATAAAACAAATTTTTGGCTTGGAATTGCGATTTTGGGCATGGCTGTATTTTTTCTATTTGTCGGTGCAAGGTTTATATTTCAGTCAGGATTTTCTACTTTTATGTTTATTATTATGGTAGTTTCAGGAGTTTTTATGATTATTTTTTCTCGCCCCAAAAAACCAGAGCAGATGTCTAAACAAACAACCAGGCAGGCATATAAAAACACCATTAAATCTATGAAAATTAAACCCGGGAAAAAATCAGGTTTTGCAATTGCAAGTTTAGTTTTAGGCATATTCTTTTTTATTCCGTTTTCAAGTGTGCTTGCGATTGTTTTTGGTTTTATTGCCCTTGATAAAATTAAGAAAGAAAATCTGGGTGGAAAAGGAATGGCAATAACCGGAATAGTGTTTGGAATCTTGGGGATTCTAATTTCATTTCTTTTGCTTTTGGGCTATATGGGCGGAAGTGGGGTGTAAAAATGATAAAAAAAAGAATTCTTTTGCTGTTAGGAGCATTATTGTTTTTATCTGCGATAGCAATTGTCTCAGCAGATACGGGCCCGCATAATGCGGCAGAGGTAATTTTTAG
>DATDUA010000025.1:0-12144 GCA_035290605.1 Candidatus Nanoarchaeia archaeon | reverse complement strand
CAGCATTGCCAAGTAAAAATGAGCTTAGAAAGAAAATTAGGAAAGCCAGACTGGAAGCAGTGGATTCCATTATTTGGAATTTACCAGCTGGAAAAAGACTTGTCAAAAACTCTGGGCTAATGTCAGAAATGCTGTTGATATCGTGCATTTCTGAACATGTCAAAATTCCTGAATTTTGAGCACTATCAGAAATCATAGATTTCTGAAGCCCCAAAAATGCCTTTGCTTTCTGCGAGTCTTCAAAAACCAAAAGGTTTTTGATAGTGCTCGGAAATGCTTTTCTATTTTGCATTTCCGACATAAAACAGACATCGTGAACAAAGAGCATTTTTGATGTGTCAAAGAATAACCCCACTATAATCGACGAGGAATATGGCAATAAAATGCTTATCGGAGCCATGGCTGTTCACATAGGCTCAATACTTGCCGTAGGTGCAGGCATTATATACGGCTTAATGAATTACATTAAAAGATAGATTGCAATGTTCCGGCTGAAGCAGAATAGAATGAGCAAGTTGGATTTTATTCTTAACTACAAGGTAGTATCATACCCAAAGATTTATAAAGATTAGGCTAATATCCTTTCTTATGGCAAGAAAACCAAAAGTTCATGTTTTAGCACCTAATGTAGACGACCCTTCATTGCACAGCCCTCTTACGAGAGCGCTTATAGAATTTTCAAATTCTCCTGAATGCGCAAACGCTTTGAGCAATCTTCCAGTACCAATGCCAAAAATATATGAAAAAAGACCTGGATTAGTTGGAAAACAAGTTAAAGTTTACAGATGCCATGCAAGAGAACATGGAGATAATGAAGGGTGTCTGTGTGATTTAATTGGCCGAGAAGTTACAATTTCTAGAATTTACAAAACACCTTATGTAGGAACGCCTTCTTATCACATAAAAGGCTCTAAAAAAAGAATTCAAGAAAGAGAATTTGTTCCAGTTGAACAAGAATATGAAGAGGGAGAATTAGAACGGGTACGCAAGTTACTTGGGCATGATTATGTTGAACCGAAAGGATAAATATTTAAACAAGAAAATTTATCTGTATAGAGTAATAAATTTTAACATGAAAAAGGTGAAAAAATAGAGGATGGCATATGAATCTTTTTATCGTGGAACTCCATACACCATGGAGCCTACATATGGAACCTTTACAGGATACAGGGTGCCTGCAGGGCAGCTTGGCGCAACAACAAGTATTCAGACAGCCAACCAGGTAAGAGAGGTTACAAACCTGCTTAATCAGGGAATAAAGAACGTGGAGTTGTCAACTATCAATGCAGAGGTTTTTGAGATGATTCCTGACGCGCACCTAAAGGAGATAAACCGGCTGTCAAAACTGACTGGCTCTGAAACATCCCTTCATGCGCCAATGATTGAGCCTTCCGGATTTACCAAGGATGGATGGAGTGAGATTGAAAGAGAGGCGTCAGAAAGGCATTTTAAAGAGGTTGTGGAAAGAAGCCACCAGCTCAACCCCAACGGCAATATCCCAATAACAGTGCACTCATCTGCTGTTCCTGGAACAGAGTATGTTCCGGTAAGAGACGAGAAAACAGGAAAAATGACAGAGGTTCCGCAGAGGATGATAGCAGTAAACAGGGAAACTGGAGAGATGCTGCCTTTGGTGAAAGAGGAGAGATTTTACCCTGATGAAGTCTCAATAGGAGCCACCCACGGAAAGATATACTCCCCGGAAGAAGAGCTTGGGATAGCAAATCGTTCTTACTGGGATAATAAGCTCTCACAGCTAATTTTTTACAAAGAAAGGGGTGATGAGCTTATGGACAAATCCCTTCCCTTGTTTGAAGGCGACAAAAAAGGGCAGCTTACTGATGAGCAGAAAACTGCAATGAGCAATGTCATGAATAATGCAATGATATATTTTAAGAATACAAATATGTCCCTGAATTCCCTGTTCAACCAGGCATATAAGCTCGCTGATGGCAAGGGAAGAGAGGCTTTGCAGCTTGCTGCTGATGAATACACAAAAATATCCGAAGAGGCAGAGAAGAAGAAGTATCATGGAAAGCTCGGCGAATATCCTGCCTACTATTCAAAAGCCCTGCAAACCCTGATAAACTCAATGCAGCAGATAACAGGAATAAAAGAATTGGCGCCGCAGGTGTATGAGCCAATAGAGAAATTTGTAAAGGACAAGGCAGGCGACACATTCTCAAATGTTGCACTGAGCGCTTACAAGAAGTTTGGCATGAATGCACCTGTAATAAGCATAGAAAATCCGCCTTATGGCACTGCGATTTCAACAGCGCAGGATTTAAAGGACCTGATTGAGGTTGCAAGGCAGAGATTTGTTGAAAAGGCAAGGCAGCAGGGCATATCTGAGAGCGACGCAAAGAACGCTGCTGAAAAGCTTATAGGCGCGACATGGGACACTTCGCATATAAGCATGATGAGGAAGCAGGGGTTTGGAGGCGAGAGGCTTGTTGAAGAGGCAAAAACAATCGCGCCTTTTGTCAAGCATGTTCACTTAAATGACAACTTCGGCTCAACGCACACAGACCTGCCCCCTGGAATGGGCTCTGTGCCTATGAAAGAGGTGCTGCAGGAATTGGAAAATGCGGGCTTTAAGGGAAAGAAAGTTTTTGAGGGTGGGAATTTTTTCCAGAATTTCCAGATGTCACCGCACCCTTATGTCTTGGAAGGTGTTGGCTCCCCGATTTACTCTATGATGAATGCCCCTTACTGGAACCAGACATCAGGGTTTCAGGCAGGATATTTTTCCGGCTTTGGCACCTATCTTCCAGAGCAGCATTTTTCAATGTATGGCGCTGGCTTCAGCGGGCTGCCGTCAGAGCTCGGCGGGCAGGCAGCAGGCAGGCAGCAGAGGATAAGCGGAACTCCGATGGAATAAACCAGCATCAAAAACAAACTATATGCTCTAACGTATATATTAAAAAGATTTAAAAACATAATAACATATGCATATAAAAGACAAAAGAGGGAATATGCTAAAAGATAATTCTGAAAAAAAGAAGGAAAGCGCAGGCAAAAAGCATTCTCAAAGGGATTTTCCTACGCTTAAGCTTGTTGCAGAGAGGGATATTGCAATGGACTTTGCCATTAAGGTATATGAGAAATTCAGCAAGATGATAAAGAGCGTTGTCCTATTTGGCAGCCAGGTAAAGCAGACTGCAACAGCAGGCTCTGACATTGACATTATTATAATAATAGATGACGCAGCTATCCAGTGGGACCAGGAACTCATTGCGTGGTACAGGGAGGAGCTCGGCAAGCTGATTGAATCAAACCCCTACAAGTCAGAGCTGCATATAAACACAGTAAAGATTACAACATGGTGGCAGGATTTGCTCAGAGGCGACCCTGTTGTCATCAATGTTTTAAGGTACGGTGAGACACTTTTGGATTTTGGAGGTTTTTTTGAGCCATTAAAAGTATTGCTCATCCAGGGCAAGATAAAATCAACACCCGAGGCAGTCTATACATGCCTGCAGAGGGCTCCCCAGCATCTCGCAAGAAGCAAGGCATCAGAGCTGGGAAGTGTTGAGGGATTATACTGGGCGATGGTTGATTCTGCGCATGCTGCGCTGATGTCTGACAACCAGGTTCCTCCGTCGCCGGAGCATGTCCCGATAATGCTCAAGGAAAGGTTTGTTGACAAGAAAATGCTCAGCATGAAATATGTGATATGGTACCGCGACCTCTATATCCTGCACAGGAAGATAATCCACGGCGACATAACCGACTTGAGGGGCGCTGACATAGACGCGTGGCAGGCAAGGGCAGACGAATTCATAAGGGTTATGGCAGAGCTCATAAAAAGGATTGTGAGATAAAAGATAAGCTATAAAATTCTCACTAAAAAGTTTTATAAAGAATATTGCAGGCATAAGCTATTTATGGAGACTGACTGGACAAGGCACTGGGAAGAGAATTACGGCAATTTAAGCTGGAAAATCTGGGCTTGGAGAACAAACCAAGCCTACAGGAGAATATTAAAAAATGCTTCTCTGGGCAAAAATCCTAAAATTTTAGAGCTGGGCGCTGGCACTGGGATTAATTCAATGCTTATATCAGAAATTGCAAAAGCAGGTGAAATAACTCTTGTGGATTTTAACCAAAAGGCATTTGGCATTAGCAGGAAAATCATAAAAACAATGGGGCACCGCACCTTAAAAGGTGCGGTTTGCAAAGCCCCTTGTTTTTGGGATGCTCAAGAACACAACTCCATCCTAAAAGATGGAGTTTTGTCAAGTGTTCTTGACATTATTAAAGATTCCGGCTTCAAATTAAGCGCAAGATACATCAGCAAAAATATTCTTGATTTAATCTTGGATGAAAAGTTTGATATTGTCCATTCTGAAGGCTTAATTGAGCATTTTTATGGAAAAGACAGAAATGCGGTTTTTAAAAAACACATTGATTTTTGCAAAAAGAATGGGTTGATAATTATCTTTGTTCCACGCAAAGGCATTGCTTACAGCTTGAATAAATTGCTGCATAAAATCCTTGGCAAATGGATTTGGGATGAGGAGCCTTTTTCCAAACAGGAATTGCATAAGTTGTGCAGGCAATTTAACCTTCAAATTTTAAAAGAATGCAATTCGCTGTTATTCCAGGAAATTGGAATTTTAGCAAGAAAAAACAATTAAAAAATTGCCAAAAACTCTCAAGCTATAACTGCCCTTTTCAGCAGCTCTTCTTTGTCATAAATCTTTTCTTCAATCTGAATTTCATAAGCCTTTTTCAGCAATTTTCCTATGATTGGGCCCGGCTCATAGCCTGCCTCAATAAGGTGCTTTCCCATAAGCACGGGAGGGATTGGCTCTGCGCCATACTCCTCAAAAAATCTCAGGGCTTTCTCGCTGGGCTCATGATAGTCATTAAGAGAACTGCCGGCTCTGCCTCCAGCATCTGCCTTTGACATATACGCAATAATATTAAGGGGAATCTTATTGTGCAGGCGCTTCCATGCAGAATCCTTTGCATTGCTCCTGCTTAAATCACCAGGAGCCATATGATATTCAACAATATTCAACACCCTGTCAGCCAGCTCTTTCTCTGCAGTAATGCGCTGCATGAAACTTTTAGCCAAAGGCACTCCTGCCTGGTCATGCCCATGGGATTTTAAGTCTTTTGTTGTTGTGGCTGGCTTGCCAGCATCATGCAATAATGCGCCATACATAAAAGGCTTCTTCCATTCTTCAGGGATATATTGCTTTAGCAAGGATGCGCAATCAACAACCATCTGCGTATGATTCCAGACAGAGCCTTCTGCATGCCAGTCAGGATTTTGGGCAGTTGTTCTTAAGGAGTTTAATTCAGGATAATGCACAATCCAGCCAGAATCAGCTAAGAAATCCATGCCAACAGATGGTTTTTCTGCTTTCATCAAAAGCTTGTTCCACTCCTCAAATACTCTTTCAGCAGGCAGTGTGCTATACTGGTTAACAAGTGCCCTGCATAAATCCATTGTTTCAGGCGCAACCACCCTTCCTTTTCTCGGCAATAACTGCATTATCCTCAACACGCGCAAGGGGTCTTCTGAAAACTTATAAGATGTATGGCGGATTATTCCGGAATTTAAGTCATCCAAGCCATGATATGGGTCTACAATATCCATGCTTGACAAGTCAATATACATTGAATTTATTGTAAGGTCGCGCCTCAAGGCAGCCTCCTCTGGCGCGATATCGGGCCTAAGCTCGATGTTAAAATCCTGGTGCTTTAATCCAATCTTATTTTCCCTCCGAGGCACGCTAAAGTCATATTCAACATCTTCAAATTTAAGCTTTATTATGCCAAAAGACTGCCCGACAAGGTTCGGGCTTCCATAGCCAGAAAGAACCTTCTCAAGCTCGCTTATGCTTAGCTTGTAAACCTCAATATCCCAGTCTTTGGCAGCCCTGCCCTGTATGCTGTCAATCACAGCTCCACCAACAAGATAGCTGGCTCCGCCTTTTTCAGCAATATCCTCAACTATTGATTCAAGCTGCGGCGGCATATTAATCCTGCATTTCATGTTATACTATACCTCACACTAAGCAAAATCAAAAAATTAAAATGTCGGAATTCCACTCGTTTGTAACGAGTGGTTTGAACCGCTCGTGGAATTCCGAGCATGCTCAAAAACCACACGAGATGTGGCATTATCATGCCACCCATCACAGATGGGTGGTTTTTGACAAACAAAATTACCTTCGCCTCTTCTCTTCAAGAATGCCTTCAAGGTTTCTCCTTGTGCTTTCTTTTACGAGATTGGCATAAAGCACTCCCTCAAGGACATAGTTCTTCAGCAATCCCAGGGCAGATACAACCTTTGAGTATTCCTCGTATTTGTCCCTGTCTCCTGCTCTCTTGGCATCCTTTGCCTCGTCTTCCAGCTCTTCTATTGTCCTGCCTTTGTATTTGTCTATTATAGCCCTTACCTCGTCTGGAATATCACTGAATCCCTTTCCTTCAACATACTCCATGAAGTCCTCCACCTTTGACTCGCCGTATGCGATTTCATATTTCTTGGAATACAATTCTATTGCCTTGAAAATGCCGCTGTTTGTCACCTGCCCGTCCCTCACGCCTGCATATGCCTCTGCAAATGACCTCGCTAATACCGGGTCATCCTCATCAAGCCCAAAGCCGGCATAAAGCCCGTGCATGGCTTCAAGCGAGTAAGCGCTTCTGCTCTGGTCTTTAAAGATTCTGCCAGCCAGCCCGCCATACTCATACCTTACAAGCTTTTGTTTGCTTGTCAGCTCTGTTTCTTCTTCTGTCATTTTTTATTTTTTGTTTATTTAGTATATTTTAAGTTTTATTTGCTAAACCATAATATCATAGGTTTTAAGCATTTCGTTTCTAAAATATATGCATTGCGGATGTTTTTCATCATTGCAATGCGTGAATATATGCCCGTATATTTCCGAAAGCTTATTGATATTCCCCACAATGTCTGTTCCCTCAAGCATCTTCATCCTCTCAATCACTGCGCATGTTCCGGCATAATCGCATGTTGACGCCTCGGCTTCTATTTCAGGCGTTGTTTCAGTCTTGAATCTTGGTGTCATTTTTTATCCGGGGTTTTATTGTTTTTCCTTTAGGTATGCAAGAAAAAGGGGTTTATAAATCTTTCGGTTATGTTGTAACCTACAAGTAGTAATAAATAGAAAGGTTTATAAAGAAAACTGCCATATAATATCATGGAAAAAATAGGAAAAGCATATGGGTTTTTTGAATGCAAAGATTCAAAAGAAGCAATAGAATCACAAATGCCAGCTATTCGCTAGGCATTTAAAACGCCATCTAAATTAGAATTTTCTCTGAAAGAAGTAAAAGAATTGCAAGGAGATAAAGGAATAGATTCTAGCTTACTGGAATTTATAGGAAAAAAGGAAATATGCACTAAATTTCCAAGCGAATTTAAAGCAGAGAAGAAAAACACTAATATCCTTAAAATAGCAGATTTAAGGTATGTGATAGAGGCAACATACCCTAATGCAACAAATGAAAAAACAGCAGGATATCTAGGAAATTTCATGAATGGTATTTATTATAGATATGGTGATGAGATACCATATACTGCTGTTGTTACCAAGATAAATGGAGAATACATGTTTAAAGAATAAGATTCAACAAAATGCCAAAATCGCTGTTATGTTTCCCGAGCATCGAAGATGCAAGAGCCTGCAAGGCGTCGTAGCAAGAAATTCTGAAAGAATTTCTTAGAGTTGTAGATGCACTAAATCTTGGGGGAAAGCGTGCGCTAATCTTTAGTTTTACTTTTCCACTTCGATTCTATTTCTTGATAAGGAGTGCATTTGGCATCTTTAAAGAATTTAACAAAATCATTCACTAAATCTTTACTTCCTGAAATAAAGAAATCATCTTCATGAGTTATCGTAAATATCCAATCCAAATTTTTATCTGCAATATGTATGTTAGTTATTGTATCAACATTTTCTTTCAAAAAGTTTTCTAATTCAGCAGTTTCTATAATTCCTGAAGGTATTTCATTTTCAAAACTTGGCTCTGGAAAGAAAATGATTTCATTGATTTTTTTATTGTTCAAAAAATTAACAAGATTTTTGATAGCATCGTGCAATTCAATTTCATCAATGACATATTCTTCTTCAAATTTTTTTTTGAATTGAATGTAAAACCAGCTAACTTGAGAATCTAAACCTTTCTTTTTCAAGATTTCTTCTATTTTTGATTTTGTTAATTCTTGCATATTGTCAGAATATATCCAGCTCATTATCGGTTACATCTTTAACATCTTCCTCTCTGCGTTCAGCTTCATCCGGGCTTTTCTGCCCGCTCTCTTTTTTCTCTGCGCCCTGAACCTCAAAGGGGTCAAACCCTAATTCAACGCCTGTAAAATTATCCTCTGCTGGCTTTTCTTGTTCCACAGGATTTTCCGCTTCCTTTTTTTCCTCTGCCCTTTTCTCTTCAGCTATCTTTTCTTCCTTAACCTCTGCGTTTTGTTCTTGCGCATTACTTTCAGCCAAGCTTCCTGCCTCGCTTCCCCTCAAGCCCCTGTCTTCCAAATCCTTGACAAAGATGCTGATATCATAAGCAGCATCTGCATTAACGCTTATGCTGTCTATGCCGTGCTTCACTAAAAATTCAACCATGTTCTTATTTGAGCCTGCCTGCCCACATATGCTTGTCTTAATATTATATTTTTTACATATGCTAATGACATAAGCCAATTGCGAGAGAACAGCAGGATGCATCTCATTGTAAAGGTATTGCACAGCCTCATTGCCCCTGTCAATTGCCAGTGTAAACTGCGTCAGGTCATTTGTGCCAAAGCTGATAAAATCTATTCCTTCCCCGCATAGCTGCTCAATAATCTGGACAGCAGCCGGAGTCTCTATCATAACGCCGAGTTTTATATTAGAGCCAGGTATGTTAATCTTCATCTCTTTTAACATCTCCTTTACCATTCTTACCTCCTCAGCAGAAATAACCTGCGATAGCATTATTCCGATTTTTTTCGCTTTTGCAGCGCCTTTCATTGCCCTCAGCTCTGCCTTTAAGATTTCAGCATATTTGATGCCGGCCCTTATGCCATGCATGCCAAGCATTGGGTTTGCCTCGCTGTCCTTAGGCGCGCCTTCAAGGTGCCTGTACTCATCGCTTCTTATGTCGCTTGTCCTTATCCATGCCTCGTCAAAGTGCTTTGCTATCCTGCTTATGCCGTTATAAACCACTTCTTCGTATTCGCCCATATTTCCCCGCTTAAGAAAATAAGCCGGGTGTCTGCCGCTTGAGGCAATAATCCCCTCTATCCTTGTCAAGCCAACATCTTTGCATCCTGTCCTGCTCGCTCTTTCTGCAAAATCAGGCAAATCTACAATTACCTTTATTTTTGTTTTTGTCTGGACAACAGGCTTAATCTCTGCCTGTTTTGCCACTGCCTTGCCTTCATAAATTCTTCCATTAAATCCATCAACTGTAACAAGCATGCCATCTTTTAATACAGAGGTTGCTGTCTTTGTTCCAACAACAGCCGGAATGCCCATCTCCCTGCTTACAATGGATGCATGCGCTGTCATTCCTCCTGAATCTGTCACAATAGCGATGCATTTCTGCATTGTCACAACCATGTCAGGATTCGTCATCTCTGTCACAAGAACATCGCCTTTCTTTATCTTGCCAAGCTCTGATATATCCTTAATCACCCTAACAATGCCTGAAGCAACCCCTGGAGAGGCAGCCAGCCCGCTTAAAATTAATTTTCCATCAACCTCTTCAGCCTCTTTTCTCTCTCCGAGAGTTGTTATCGGCCTTGACTGCAGGATGTGTATATGCCCAAGCTCTATGCCAAACTCAATGTCCTGCGGCTTCTTATAGTGCTGTTCAAGCTCAATGGAATAAATTGCCAGCTTCCTGATTTCATAGTCAGTCAAAACCTGCTGCATGCTTCTCTCTGCTGTCAGGCTGACTTGCTCTGTCATGCCCTGCGAGTTCCTCGTTAATGCAATCTTTTTGTCAGAGACTTTTTTTTCAAGAATCTTGAATTCAGGGGATAGTGCATAATAATCTGGGGATATCATCCCCG
Source organism: Candidatus Nanoarchaeia archaeon (assembly GCA_035290605.1). GTDB lineage: Archaea > Nanobdellota > Nanobdellia > Pacearchaeales > GW2011-AR1 > JACOYM01. The sequence continues at coordinate 2,096 of DATDUA010000025.1, read as the reverse complement.
AGACAATCCCCTCACCCAATCCGAAAACTGCCTCAATAATTATATTATCACTGCTTTTTCCTGTTGGGTCTTTTGAGAATATAACCCCTGATTTCTCAGAATTTATCATTTTCTGCACAACAATTGCAAGAAGTGATTTGTCATGCTCAAACCCCTTTTTCTGCCTGTAGTATACTGCGCGGGCTGTGAACAGGGAGGCAAAGCATTTTTTTACTGCTTCAATAAGCATTTTGTTTCCCTTTACATTGAGAAATGTTTCCTGCTGCCCTGCAAAGCTCGCATCTGCCAAATCCTCTGTTGTTGCAGATGAGCGGACAGCAACAAAAACAGGCTCCCGTGAATATTTCAGTATTGCAGCAGCGCTTGGAGTTGCGCTCTCCAGAGCTTCCTTGTCAAAGCTCAGCGCCTCATACGCCTCAGTTATCTCGCCCTGCATCTCTTCAGGCATCTCTGCGCTCTCAACCATCTCCCTGATGTATTTTGCATTCTCTTCCAGCTCTGCTGTGTTATTCACATTTGTGCTTTTCAGGATATTGCCAATCTTTTCCTTAAGCCCTGCATGCTCAATAAAATATGAAAAAGCCTGAGCCGTGACAATAAATGCAGGGGGAACATTCATCTTCAGGTTGAACATCTCTGCCAGGCTCGCGCCTTTTCCTCCGGCTATGGCAACATCCTTGTTTGACAGCTCAGAAAGCCACTTGATATATTTGCTAGATTCAGAATCACTCACCTTTTTCATTTTATTAATAATATTTTGCACATTTAATAAGCTTTCTAAATCAGTTTTTTGCTTAACAAGCTCTTCAGCTTTATTATTATCTTTGCAAGCAATTCTTTTTTATTCTCCAGATAGGCAGGTTCTATCTGCTTTCCTTCATAAGAGCTTTTATTCCTCTTTATCCTCAAGTCATTCATAACCTCAATTTCCCAGCTTTCAAACTCTTTGTAGTTTGAGAGGTGGTCTATAGTCTCTTTATGAGCATACTCCCCGACAGCCTTAAATCCTTCAACAAGAAATACAGCTGTCGCGAGCTCTTTTATTATCTCATAATAATTTTCAGCGGCAATTGTGGCAAATCTCCCGGCATCTATGGCAGAAAGAAATTTCTCCCTGTCTTCTGTCATCTTTAGTATAGACTTTACCTTTTCTTTGTCAGGGAAAATTTTGATTATCATGCTGCTTTGAAATATCCTTTTAAAACTATGCCGTTTATCAAGTTATTTTTTAATTCTCTTGGAATTTTGCCAGCAAAGCTGGCAAACATCAAATGAATCTTCCTGCCAAGCTTCTTTTCAAATTCACTCAAATCTAAATGTTTCTCTTTGCATATTAAAAATAAGTCTATGTCACTTTCTTCAGTAGACTCGCCTTTTGCATAGCCTCCATAAAGAATTACTGCATCCGGTGACAACTTGTCCCAGAGATAGCTGACAACGCCAGAGTCATTTAATTCATAGATTATGCTTATTTTTTTGTACAAAATAAATTTTTCATTGTCTCTTATTGCTTGATAAAAGGGTATTTTTCTTTTTTCATATTTTTTTATCAGCTCTTCTTTCTCAAATTCCTTCAGGTAATTTACAACTGAAAGCGGGGAGATTCCAGAAAGCCTGCTTAGCTCCCTGAGCCTGAAACTTTCAGTGGGGCTGCCAAGAAAAACCTTCAGAAGCTTGTACCTGTTATATTTTTTTAACATATGTTATAATTATATAACAAGTGTTTATAAATCTTTCGCCCAGTTTATGTTCTTGAATATCTCTCCTTATATTCTGCGGGGCTCATTCCTGTTTCTCTTCTAAAAGCCTGAAAAAAATATGAGTGTGATGAAAAACCAACAACCCTTGACAAAAGATTACTGGAAATCCATTTTTCTTTAAGAAGCTCTTTTGCCCTTTTTATTCTGGAATATGAAAGCCTTTGGTGGAATGTCTTGCCATAAACCTCTTTAAACCTTTCACCAAGCATCTTGCTGTTTATTCCCAGCCTGCCCAAATACCACCTATTTGCAAGTGTCTTTAAAGAAAGCGTATAGTCTGAATAGCAGTTATCCGCAGTATTTTTTACCTGTTTAACAATCCCCTCTAAATAACAT
>DATDUA010000024.1:0-16932 GCA_035290605.1 Candidatus Nanoarchaeia archaeon | reverse complement strand
AGATTTTTACATTAGAGAGGATATTTGTTTTGTGCATGGGCACAGGATGTTTGCAGAATGTCTCGATAGAAAGATAAAAACAATTGTGATGGGACATAGGCATCCTGCCCTTGTTTTAAAAGACAAAACAAAAAGCGAGAGTTATAAGTGCTTTCTTTCTGGAAAATGGAAAGGCAGGCAGGTTATAATAATGCCCTCTTTCTTTCCGCTTGTTGAAGGAACTGACATTTCGGCTGATTTTGAAAACAAGCTGGCTTTTAATCTTAACCTAAAAAATTTCAAGGTTTATGCTGTTGGAGATAAGGTGTATGAGTTTGGAGTGCTAAAAAGCCTGAAGAAATTGGCTTGATAAGCTAAGAATTTCTTTGAAAACAGATGGAGATATGTCAGTTTTCTATTCTAATCCTGCCTTCCTGCCATGCTTTTAAAATAAAACGGGCAGTTCTGTCTGTATCTACCTGGTTTCCTTTCAGAAGAAATTTTTTTGCCCTGCCAAGCTGTTCGAGAAGTGCCTCGGGGTCTCCTTTTGCAGGGATATTGTAAAATTTCTCGAAAAGAGGGGGATTTTTTTGCATTAGAGAGGCCACAACAAATTCAGGGTCTTTTAGTTTGCTAAAGCTTCTGACACCAATCTCTGCGTGTTTTTTTAAGTCATCCCTGCTGGTTGCAGACTTTTCATTTGAGGGAATAACTCCAGGGGTGTCGATGAGAAGAATATTTTTTGTAAGTCTGATATTCTGAATTCCTCGGGTATATCCTGGCTCTGCAGAGGTTCTTGCCTGGTGGCTGCCTGCTAAAATATTAATTATAGAGCTTTTTCCAGTGTTAGGATATCCCACCATGCCCACTTTTGCCTGATGTTCCCCGAGTTTAAGCCTCGAAACCTCAATATGTATCTTTTTTCTTAAATCCCTTATTCCTTTTTTCTCTTTGCATGAAAGAAAAACAAAGGGGTAGAGCGAAGAAAGGAGTTCTTTATCTATCTTATTTTTGTCAATCGTGTCTATCTTATTTAAAACATAAATAAGCTTCTTTCCTTTCCTTTTTATAATCTCTTCAACCTCTAGGTTTCTTGTTTCTTCTATAAAGCGGGCGTCCAGGACTTCAAGCAGGATATCTGCATTTTCAATTACCTTCTCTGCAAGCTTTGGGAAGGGCGTCCTATGCTGATTGAAGGGATCTATGGTTCTTGTTCTTCTGCTTGAAAAGGAATATCTTACCCGCATGATAAAACAAGAAAAGGAGAGTATAATAGTCTTTAGTTTGGACGCCCGCGCCAGGAATCGAACCTAGATATCCTTGCGGAAAGCAGTTTTCGAGACTGCCGCAATGCCATTATGCGACGCGGGCTTTCAAAGGGGAAGAAATAAGAATTAATAAATTTTTGGGCAATTACCTGACATAACTGGCATCCTGGCTTTGTTCCTGTGGCGGCATTATTTTTGGCATAGGGACATGCAAAGGCAGGTTAAATTCCTCTTCAAACACCATTGCCTTTATATTGCATTTTGTGAGTATAAAATTAAACAGGGGAAGCCTTATGTAATCTGGAATCCTTTTCTTTTTCCAGTGCTTGAACAGGTCTTTTACCGCGTCCTGCGATACTATGACTACAACATAGCCGTCCAGCTTAAGCTCAGCAAAGCCCGGCTCGTACAAAACACTAAAGCTAAATTTAAACTTAAGAACATCCTCTTTTACAAGGTCTACTGTTTCCTTGGTTATTTCGGTTATGTTTATATTTGTCTTTATTTCAAGCTTGCCTTTTATTTCCTTTTTTCTTTCTATATGTATTTTATCAAAGCCAAATCCAATAGTCCTCATTTTATTCTTTGTGTGATTTATTTAGATTAGTCAGGATTAGGATTAGTTTGGGGTTTTTAAAGATTATTGTGCTTTGCGTAGCATGGTTTTGTGGTTGAAAAATATAGAATCAAACTTTTGATTTTTACACAAGATCTTCCTCAGAAACAACAACAAAATCACCAACTGCAATAATAGCATTATATGGAACCAGCATGTCTTTATCTGCAGTTCTTTCAAGATTAAAGTTTTTTGCGTAAGGTGTTATGTCTTTTATTACAAGATGTATAAGCTCGCCGGTTTTTGTTTCAAAGGTAATGTCTTTAACCAGCCCAATTCTCTTGCCCTCTTTTGTAACGACAAGTTTCCCTACAAAATCCTTAACAGGACGTTTTTCTATCACCATGCAAAATGCAAAGATAATCTGTTTATAAACTTTTCTGTTTCTTGAATCAAAAAAACAAGGGGGCACCACACACTAAAGTGTGTGGTTTGTAAAGTCCCCTTGTTTTTAGGATGCTCAGAAATTAAAGTGGTAATGTTACGTCCGCACCATAAATAATACATTTTAATTTCTGACATTATATGCTTGAATTAAGGGTATTGTGTGCTTATATTGCTGGGTGGGGGCTTTTGTTATTAATTCTATGATTTATCTGAGTTTTTGCCGGATTCTTTATAGCTATAATGAATAATTAGAGCCATAATGCCCATTACCCCCACCCCCTTGTTTCATATGGAGTATTTTAAGAAAGGTTTATAAATAAAATGTTTTGTTTGTTTTTAGATTTGATTTATAAATTTTTATATATTATATTATATATATTATATTATATATTATTATAATATGCTGTTTCTTGACGCAGATTTTTTTTAGTATTTATTTAATGTAAAATATTCTTTTTAAAGTATATTTTGTGTTATATATTTTGTAATATACCTAATTGAATAATAACATAAAGCATAGCATGAACCTCTTTGCTTGCGCATTTTTGTATTTAACTGGCTAAAAGTTACATTTCTACAGAATCCTGCAGAACAGCACTATTGGGCAAAACTAGTTCCATCGGAAATAGGGGTGTCTCTCTTTCTTCGTAATTACATAACACCTACATACTTTTTGCAGAATTTTAAAAAAATATCGTCGGTAAATTACCTAATTTAAGCCAAAACTAACAGCAGTTATGTATATATTTTGGTACACGAAGATTTATATAACTCCTTAATCAAACAGGCATATTCAAATGTCAGAATTCTACTCATAGAATTCTGAGCATGCTCAAGAACCATGCGAAGCTTCAGAGTTCAAAGAACTTTGACAGGTGGTTCTTGACAACAGATTTTTAGGGGTAGATTTTGGACAAAGGAGGAAAATGGCAACAAAACTTGATAAAATATTTAATTCTTTAGATAGTGACCGCGTATTTAAAGACAAAGGCATCTTGCAGACTAATTATACACCAAGCACAATACCCCACAGGGACAGCGAAATTGAGCAGGTTGCCTCAATTCTTGCTCCCGCATTGCGCAAGGAGAGGCCAAGCAACCTGTTTATTTACGGAAAAACCGGAAGCGGGAAAACCCTTTCAATACACTATGTTAGGGAAGAGATGCTGAGAAGGATAAAAGAGAGGAATTTTTCAGAAGATGAATTTTCACTTGTTATAGAGTATCTTAACTGCAAGCTGAAAAAGGTTTCTGATACAGAATACAGAATACTTGCAGAGCTTATAAAGAAGCTCGGCGGTGAGGTGCCAGCAACAGGGCTGCCAACAGATTATGTATACCAAAAGTTCATAGAGATAATAGAACGGAGGAAGCAGCTGGTTATATTGATTCTAGATGAGGTTGACCAGGCAATCAAGAAGATTTCAGACAACTTCCTTTATAATTTTACAAGGCTGAATTCAGAGCTTTCAAAGGCGCAGATATGTGTTGTCGGCATAAGCAATGACTTGACTTTTCTTGACAGCCTTGACCCGAGGGTAAGAAGTTCGTTAAGCGAGGAAGAGGTTGTGTTTCCTCCGTACAATGCTATTCAGCTGCAGGATATCCTGAAAGAAAGGGCAAAAAAGGCGTTTAAAGAGGGGGTTGTGGAAGAGGGTGTGATAGCAAAATGCGCTGCCTTGGCAGCGCGTGAGCACGGGGATGCAAGGCGGTGCCTTGATTTAATGAGGGTGGCTGGCGAGATTGCTGAGAGGGAGTGCAGCAAAAAGATATCTATAAAGCATATAGACCGGGCAAATGAGAAGATAGAAAGAGACAAGATAATTGACAGCGTTCAGACAGGGCCAAAGCAGTTTCAGCTTATCCTGCTTGCTATAATCGGGCTTTTTGAAGCCAAGCATGAGAGGATCTTTACAGGAGAGGTGTATGATGCGTACCAGAACCTTTGCAGAAAAGTAAAAACAGAGATATTGACGCAGAGAAGGATGGGAGACATACTGAATGAGCTTGAAATGTCTGGGATGATAAGGACAAATGTTATTTCTAAGGGAAGGTGGGGAAGAATGAGGGAAATTAAGATATCTGTACTGCCGAATATACTTTCAAGGGCAAAGATCATCTTGACAGAGTCTCTGGGTTTGTAAGGGCTGAAATTGCACAAGGAAATCAGGAAGCAGGGGAAGGAGTATATAAACTAAACAGGCAAAAAAACAAAAATGTCGGGGCAGGAGATATTAAAATTTTGTTTAGAGAATGGGTTTATCATAGACAAGGAGCTGTTTGAAAGCCTCAGCCCGATAGATTTTGATGTTGCAAGGAGGATTATAGAGAAGATAAAAGAGGCGTCAAATACTAGGCTGATAACAAAGACAATTTTGTTCAGCAAGAGCCAGGAACTGAGCAGGATTGCCACGGCATTTGACAGCGAGAATAAGAAAAGGGTTGAGAAGATATTCATAAATCTTGGGATGAACATCGAGATTACAAAAGAAAGTGAAGAGGCAGAAAGAGAAGAGAGCAAAGATGCCGGAAGCGTGAAAATGGCAATGCCCTTAAAGGATGTCAGGATTATTTCATCATACAACATTCCGACAAAGAAGTTTAAAGTGGCTGATTTTGCGAGGCATTTCAGAAACAGGTTTGTTGAGATAAAAAAACTGATGCAGGACAGGCCAGAGCTGCAAAATCTTGTTTCAATAAACAAAATCGGCGGAAACAGGCAAAATTTTTCAATTATAGGGGCGGTGCTGAAAAAAAGGGCAACCAAAAACAAAAACATTCTTTTGGAGCTGGAAGACCTGACTGGCAGGATTCTTGTGCTGGCAAACCATGACAGAAAGGAAATCTACGAAAAGGCAAAGGAAGCCATGCTTGATGACATAATCGCAGTAAAGGGCAGCTCAGGAAGCAGCGAGATTATTTATGCCAATGACATTATATACCCTGACATTTTTTTGGCCGAGAAAAAAAGGGCGAGAAAGGAAGAATATGCGCTTTTCACAAGTGATTTGCATGTCGGAAGCAACAGATTTCTCGAAAAAAACTTTTTGAAGTTCATAGAATGGATAAACGGAAGGATGAACAATGCAGAAACAGCAGGAAAGGTGAAGTATTTGTTCATTACAGGAGACAGTGTTGATGGGGTTGGCGTTTATCCCGGGCAGGAGGACTTGCTGCTGATAAAGGATATAAAAAAGCAGTATGAAAAGCTTGCAGGGATGCTTAAAATGATAAGAAAGGATGTTAATATCATCCTGTGCCCAGGGCAGCACGATGCCGTAAGGGTTGCAGAGCCCCAGCCGATACTTGACAGGAACTATGCTGCGCCAATGCACGAGATTCAGAACTTAAATCTTGTCAGCAACCCTGCGATTGTTGAAATCAGCGACGGGATAAATGTCCTGATGTACCATGGCGCGAGCATTCACAGCTTTGTGAGCGACATTGAGGAGCTGAGGGTAAGCAGGGCGCATGAAACCCCTACAAGAATTATAAAGCATATGCTGAAAAGAAGGCATCTTGCCCCAACGCATTCTTCTGTTGTTTATGTTCCAAATGAGGCAGAAGACCCACTTTTCATAAAAAAAGCGCCAGATATAATAACAACTGGAGAGGTGCACAGGGCAGACATTGACATCTATAACAACATACTGATGATAAGCTCCTCGTGCTGGCAATCAACCACCCCCTTTGAAGAAAAAATAGGAAACAACCCGATTCCCTGCAAGGTTCCAATGCTGAACCTGAAAACAAGGGAAATCAAGATACTGGATTTTTCAGATGAGGGGGAAAAATGAAAATGAGCAATAAAATGGCAAGGGTGCAAAAAATAAAGCTTGTAAGCATTGATGGCGACGGGTGCCTGTTCGCATACAAAAATGTTGGAAGTAGGTTTGAATCGAGCTGGGATGCATTGGGATATGCATATGGCTTGAAGGAGGTATGGGATAAAAGGATAGAAATTTATTACAAAAAAGGGGCGGACGACCTCAAGTGGGCAAGAACAGATATTGCTGACTTGAAAGGCAGAAGCATGGGGGAAGCCGGAAGGGTTTTGTATCCTGTGCCATACTGCAGGGGTGCGAGGGAATTTGCCGGGGAAAGCAAAGGCAGGCTTTTCAGGGGACTGCTTACAACTGCAATTGACTTGGTTGCAGAAAAGGCAGCTGGCGAGCTTGCGCTGGACTTTTCTTTCCACAACAAGTTACACAGGAATAACGGGATTTTTACAGGAACCCTTGATTATGATGTGCCGACATGGAGAAAGCATGAGAAGATTGATGAGGTTTGCAAGAGGTTTGGCGTAGCAGAGAGTGAAATATGCCATATAGGCGATAATGAGAATGATTTGAGCGTTGCAGAAAGGGTTGGGATGTTCATTGCACTAAAGCCGAAAAAGGAAAGCGTGAAAAACAGGGCAGATTATGTTGCTGATGATTTTTTTGATGTTATTCGCATACTTAAAATAGCTGGTGTAAAATAAATGCAGGAGAATAAAAATTGAGCATCAATGAATATTTCAAGGAGATTGAAAATAAGGTTAAGGTAGCCTATGTTATTGCAGAGGAAGCAAGAAAGAAAGGGCTTGACCCCAAGAGCAAGGTAGAAATTCCCCTCGCGACAAGCCTTGCTGGCAGGGCTATTGGGCTTGTGAGCATACTATACCCTCAGCTGAATAATGACAAGACGATTAACAGGATTCTTGAGCTTGAAAAGGAGCACGGGGCACTAGACCCTGCAATATGCCTGAAGATAGCAGAAGAGATTGCAAAGGAGAAGTTTTGCAAATTTCAGAGCCTTCAGGAAGGAATAGATGCAGGCATAAGGGCAGCGATTGCATATACTACCTTGGGGGTTGTTTCTTCTCCAATAGAGGGATTTACAAATTTCAAATTAAACAAGACAAGAGACAATGGAGATTATATTGCAGCATATTTTTCAGGGCCTATCAGAAGCGCAGGCGGGACTGCTGCCGCATTTTCGCTAGTGATTATTGATTATTTAAGAGAGACATTTGGGTATGCAAAATATGACCCTACAGAACAAGAGGTGAAGAGATTTGTCAGCGAGATATATGACTATCATGAGCGAATTACAAATCTTCAATACCTGCCATCAGAGCAGGAGGTTGAGTTTTTGGCAATGCACCTGCCTATACAGGTGACAGGAGAGGCAAGCGAGGAAAAGGAGGTAAGCAACTACAAAGACCTGGAGAGGATAGAGACAAACATGATAAGGAGCGGGCCATGCCTTGTTCTGGCAGAGGGGCTGGCGCAGAAAGCGCCAAAGATATTAAAGATGGTTAACAAATTGAGGGCAAAGGGCTTTGCGCTGAGCGACTGGAGTTTTCTGAAGGATTTTGTTGAACTGCAGCAGAACATCAAAAAAAACAAGAAGAAGGCAGAGAGCGCAACATATATCCAGGATTTAGTTGCTGGCAGGCCTGTTTTTGCCCATCCTTCAAAATCCGGCGCATTTAGACTTAGGTATGGCAGGACAAGATGCTCTGGCTATTCTGCGTTGAGCGTGCATCCTGCAACAATGTATGCACTAAAAGGCTTTATTGCAGTCGGCACGCAACTGAAGATAGAGCTGCCGACAAAAGGCGCAGCAGTTACAGCATGCGACAGCATTGAGGGGCCGATAGTCAGGATGAATAATGACTCTGTTAGAAAGCTGAAAGACATCAGGCAGGCAAAGGAGATATCAAAGGATATCTGTGAGATTATCTATCTTGGTGACTTGCTTGTTCCTTACGGCGATTTCCTGAACAGAAACCATATACTAATGCCGTGCGGCTATACTCAGGAGCAGTGGTTTCTTGAGCTGAAGAAAAATGGGCTTAAGGAATTGGGAGAGTTTAATCCATTTAATGTTTCTTTTGAAAAGGCAGCAGAATTGAGCGAGAGGTATAAAACAGCTCTCCACCCCGATTTCACATACTACTGGAGCCAGATTGCATATGGGGATTTTCTTGCACTGCTTGACTGGCTTGCCTGCTCAAGGATAAATGAAAGGCTGATTTTTCCGTATAACAAGACAGAGCAGGACACCTTCAAGAGGGCTAAAAGGACGCTTGAGCTGATTGGATGCTGCCATGATGTTACAACAGAGAATGTTGTGCTTTCTGAAGAGGACAGCAGGGCATTGCTTTGCAACCTTGGCTTGGGGCACTTAAGCAAGAAGATTGGAAATCGGGGAGAAGACGGCATTGAGGGGGGAGACAAGGCACCAGATTATTTTTTGAAGCAGGATGCAGAAGAGGCAAGAAAAAAGCTGAGGCACAGCGAAGACATGATTCAGGTGGTAAATACAATCTCTAATTTCATGATAAAGGACAAGGCTGGAACTTTCATAGGCGCAAGAATGGGAAGGCCTGAAAAGGCAAAACTGAGAAAGCTTACCGGAAACCCGAATGTGCTGTTTCCTGTCGGAGAGGAGGGGGGGAGAATGAGAAGTGTGCAGGCTGCCTGCAAGTCCGGAAGCGTGAAGGCAGATTTCCCAATTTATTTCTGCGAAAACTGCAATAAAGAAACAATATATTTTGTATGCGAAAACTGCAATAAAGAAACAAAGAAAAAATATTATTGCAAGGATTGCGGGCAGACATTTGCTTCTGAAAAGTGCCCGCAGCATGCCATAGGGCAGCCATTTGCCAGCAAGAGGATAGAGGTTTCATACTACCTGGATGAAGCAGCAAAGAAGATGAACCTGCAAAGGGAAGAGATTCCGCAGCTGATAAAAGGCGTGAAAGGGACAAGCTCTTCTAATCATGCATTTGAGCATCTTTGCAAAGGAATATTGAGGGCAATTTACAACCTGACTGTGAACAAGGACGGAACCATAAGGTATGATGCAACTGAATTGCCAATAACCCACTTCAAGCCCAAGGAGATTTCAACATCTGTTGAAATGCTAAAAAAACTTGGCTATGGAAAAGACATGAATGGGGCGCCCCTGGAAAATGATGAGCAGATTTTGGAGATAAAGCCGCATGACATTATCCTGCCGGCATGCCCAGAAACCAAGGATGAGAAGGCGGATGATGTTTTTGTAAGGATTTCAAAATTTATTGATTCAATGCTTGTGAGATTTTACAACCAAAAGCCTTTTTATAACATCGGCAGCAGGGAGGAGCTTGCAGGGCATCTGGTTACATGCATTGCCCCACATAATGCTGCGTGCGTAGTCGCAAGAATTATTGGGTTCAGCAAGATGCAGGCAATTCTTGCCTCGCCTTACATACATGCTGCATGCAGAAGAGATTGCGATGGCGACGAAATTGCGATTATGCTCCTGCTTGATACGCTGATTAATTTTTCCCGCGAGTTTTTGCCAGCGCATCGCGGGGGAACGCAGGACGCGCCACTTGTGCTGAATGCAAGGATAAGGGCCGGAGAGGTTGATGACATGATATTTGATATTGATGTTGCCAGGGAGATGCCTCTTGAGCTGTATGAAGCAGCGCGGCAGTTCAAGCACCCTTCGGAGGTTAAGGTTGAGCAGATTAGGGACAGGCTTGGCGGAACGGAGGAGTTTACAAACCTGAATTATACGCATGAGACAGGTGACATAAACAATGCTGTCATGTGCTCTTCATATAAGACGCTTCTCACAATGCAGGAGAAGATAAAAAAGCAGATGGAGGTTGTTGACTTGATAAGGGCTGCAAACGCGAATGATGTTGCAAGGCTTGTAATCGAAAGGCATTTGATAAGGGATATCAGGGGTAATCTGAGAAAGTTCAGCATGCAGGAGTTCAGGTGCAGCACATGCAATGAAAAATACAGGCGGCCGCCCCTGCAAGGAAACTGCATAAAATGCCACGGCAATATCATATTTACAATATCCGAAGGCAGCATTGTCAAATATCTCGAGCCAGCCCTGGCTCTTGCGCAGAAATACAATGTTTCAGAGTATGTAAGGCAAACACTTGAGCTGACAAAAAGCTACATAGAGAGCATCTTCGGCAGGGAAAAAGAAAAACAGGAGGCGCTGAAGAAGTGGTTTTGAAGACGTTTCTCGATATATATTTTTTATCGCAATAGAGTTTAAAAGCTGTTCAACATTTTGAGTTTCATGGAAAAAGAGGCTTCTGAAAAGTGCGGGGTTTTTGGCGTGTATGGAAGTGAGGATGCAGCAAAATTGGCGTGGTTTGGGTTGCATGCAATGCAGCACAGGGGGCAGGAAAGTGCAGGCATTGTTACATATGACGGAAAGAAACTGTACCAGGACAAGGGCACTGGGACAACGGCGCTTGCGATTAATGCAAGCAATTTAGGAAGATTAAAAGGATATTTGGCATTGGGGCATGTAAGATATTCTACAAGCGGGGAAAGCTCATTGCAGAAGATGGAGAATTGCCAGCCTCTGGTAAAATTGTACCAGAAAAATCCGCTCGCAATCGCCCATAATGGGAATATAGAGGACACCTCTATCTTGGATAAAAAATTAGAGGACAGACTTTTCAGAACAACAGTTGACACAGAATTAATAATGCATCTAATAGGCAATTCAGGAGAAATGGATTTTAGGGACAAGGTGGTTGATGCATTAAGGCAGGTTCCGCCTTCTTATGCTCTTGCAATGATTTATGATGATATGCTGATTGCTGCCCGGGACCCTTATGGATATAAGCCTCTCTCTCTGGGAAATCTGCACGGGGCGCATTTAATTGCCTCGGAGAGTGTCGCGTTTGACATAAATGATGCTGATTTTATAAGGGATATTGAGCCGGGAGAGGTGCTGTTTATTGACAAGAAAGGATTAGAGAAAAGAGTGATAGAAAAGAAAGATGAACTTAGGCAGTGTATATTTGAGCTGGACTATTTTGCAAGGCCTGACAGCAGGGTATTTGGGTATAGTGTAAGCGAGGTTAAGATGGAGCTGGGAAGGCAGCTGGCAAGAGAGTGCCCGACAGATGCTGATGTTGTTGTCCCTGTTCCTGATGCTGCAAATGCTGCTGCTTTGGGATATTCTGAGGAATCAAGAGTGCCTCTTCGTTTCGGGATAGTAAGAAACCATTATATTGGCAGGACATTCATACAACCGGAGAGCGATTTAAGGCATTTTGGGGCAAAGATGAAGTTTAATGCTGACAGGGCAATTGTAAACGGGAAAAAGGTTATAGTTATAGATGATTCTATTGTCAGGGGGACAAATGCAATGAAGATAGCCCATATGATAAAAAAGGCCGGCGCTAAAGAGGTGCATTTAAGGATAACCTTTCCTCCATGGAAAAGGCATTGCAAATGGGGCATTGATACAAAGTCAGACAAGGAGCTGCTTGCTGCCCTGTATAATACAGAAGAAATGAGGAAAAGGATTGGCGCAGACAGCCTGCATTATCTAAGCCTGGAGGGCCTGCTTAAATCCATTCCCAATTCAGAGAAAAAGTTCTGCACTTATTGCACGGGAGAGTAGCGAGTTTGCCCCGAAAATTAAAACAAATGTTTATATACTTCAACAGTGTTATTAGTCTATAATGCAGGCTGTAAACAGGAGGGTATTATGAGTTTATATGTTGCAGGAAGTTCTGAAAGGGTGCGGATTGACTGGATTCAAGAGATTATTTTAACAGAGCCCGGGCGAGGCAAATATGGGGAGATGGAGAAAATAATAAACGGGGGCGTCAGCTGTGAAGATGATTGCGGAGAGGTTTATCTTTTACATAGGGGCTTTGTTTGGAATACTAAAGACTTAACAGAAGACTGGAAAAAGAAAGATGATTGGGTAGGTGGGTTGATGGGGAAAATAAATGAAGATGCCAGCAGGCAGATTAAGCTGGAAAAAGATTTCATTGAAAAAGCATATATAAGACAATCAGCAGAGGGTAACTTGGATAGCTGGCCGCCGTTTCAAAAAGCTGTAAAGATAAGAGAGCATTACAATAAAACAGGCATACCATTCACTAAATTCATCCTGAAGAATTTTAAGAAAGGCAATTCTCTTTTTCGCATGTCATTCAGGACAGAATTTGGAGTAGAGGCAGCACCATATGGTGAAAGGTCTTTTAAAATAATTGGAGCGAAGGCGTCAGAAAGGGGGCTTAAAAATGATATTCGCAATGTAAAAGACAGGGAGCTTCTGGAAGAGTTGTGGGAAAATTTTTCTGAAGTGCAAAAAAATGATACAAACCCTAAATACCAAATAGTAATCATCAGGCATCCTAACTATCAGCATAATCTTGTCTCTGGGGAAAAAGACTTGTTTTCTGTTGAAGAGTTAGACTGGCCAAGATATTCTTTTGGCAGCAAGAAAAGCATAGCTTTTGTTCTTGCACCTAAAAACAGAAATTTTGCGTATCAATGCAATGCACATGTGACTGAAAGCGGCCTGAAGGACGACGAGACAGCACAAATATTCGCGGCAATTGGGCTGATAGGGCCCGGCGGAAAAATTAATCATATACTCGGAAAATGAAGGAATGATTAAATCAGGCTTAAGACTATTGAGCTGACAAGAAGGCATCCCATCAAATGAGTTCTTCTGACACCAAGCAATATTGCTGTCAAGCCTGTTGCAGTTGAAACGATAAGCAGGATAAGCCCGAGCCAGCCAGAGAAGAATATCACAACTGCTGTTATAAACAAAAGAACAACAATGCTCAGCCGGCTGTAGTCAATCTTTGTGATTACTGGCGAGAATTTCTTTGCAATAAACACTGTCAGAAAGAACGCGAGAGCGCCGGTTATTGCAGCTGTGAGAATAATCACTGCCAGAGATGAAAGGGAGAAATTTTCAAGCAGCTTGGAGATAGCAACAGCGCTTCCTGTCCTTGATTTTTGTATTGTGTAAAGCGTGACAAAGCTCATTCCCATTACAATCGTATTGACAGAGCCAAGCAGCATGAGAAAACTTTTTTCTTCCATTCTTTTTCTGGATATTTCCGAGCCAATCAGCGCTGCCTGGGATGAGCCCAGCCCGGGAAGAAAACTGCACAGCGGGGAGGCAGCAAGCGATGAAAAAAACACCTTCAGGATTTTTTTAGGCATTATTTTTATTTTTTTCAGGGCGCAGACTTTTTGCTCAGGCAGCCTTTGCTTTTTTATGATGCTTGTAATCAGCGAGGATGTGCCGAACAGGCCGCTGAGAAGAGGCAGGAGCGGCTCTTTTATCTGCAAGTTTAGCGTTACCAGTCCAAGAAAGCCGGACAGGAGGAATATAACCAATGCAAGAAGCCTGTTTTTCTTCTCACTAAGCACAAGAAAAAGCGAGGTGATAATGAGTATAAACGGAATTGCTGCTTTTATGTAATTATATGCGAAAGGGAGAAAGAGAACAAACAAGGGGGACAGTATAATTATTGCAAGAATGCCGAGGGCACTGCCATAAGCAGTAAGGATTACTGCTTCATAGCCCCTGCCTTTCAGGAGAAGCCTGTGCCCCGGAAGGACAGAAAGGGCTGTGTCTTCATCCGGAGCGCCCAAGAATACAGACGGAATAAAATCTATGAAGGTATGCGTTATGGACATCGCGACAATAAAGACAGCAAGAATCAGATGGCTGAAAAAATTAAGCAGGAAGGGAGAGACAGTAACCAGGCCGAGTGATACGAGGTTAATGTGTATTGCCGGAGCGAGCCCCGTGAATGTTCCGGCGAGAATGCCTGCGAGAAGCGCAAGAAGCAATGAAAAAAGGGTTTCAATGAGCATTTTATCTGCCAGCTTCAATTATTTTATCTGCCTCTATCTGCAGCTCGTTTTTGTATTCTGCAAGCTTTCCAACAACAATAATATCCTTGCCCGTGAAGTTATTTTTATCCTTTGAATTAAGAATTACAGAGATGCACGCAGAGCTGTTGCCGCACAGCTCAAGCACCCTGAAATCACCCATGTTTTTTTCAGAGACAACACTTCCAAGCAGGCTTAAAGATTTGCCAAGAATGTTTTTATTTATAGAAGAGATTTCTGTTAAGGGCGGCTGCATAACCTCTGATAAAAACAGCAGCAGGAGAATTCCAAATAGTGAGACAAGGAAACAGGCCTTGAGCAGCTTATCTTGCATTTTTGATTTAGAAAGATTTAATAATTAAACTTTGCTGTTTTACGCATGGACATAGAAAAGAGGATTGAGCTGATAAAAAGCGTCGCAGAAGGCGGAGAGATAATCACAGAGGAAGAGCTCAGGAAACTTCTTGAAACAAATGAGCATCCTGTTGCTTATGATGGGTTTGAGCCAAGCGGGTTAGCACATATTCCTTTCGGGCTGTTAAGGGCAGAAAATTTAAAGAGCATGCTAAAGGCGGGGGTTAAATTTAAGCTGTATCTTGCAGATTATTTTGCTTTTATTAATAATAAGATGGGAGGGGATTTGGAAAGAATCCAGAGGGCAGGAAAATATTTTATTGAGGTTTGGAAGGCGTGCGGCATAGACATAAAGAATGTAGAGGTTATATGGGCATCTGAGATTATGGATAAATTAGAGTATTGGGACAGGGTGCTGAAGATTGCGAAAGAAACAACAATAAACAGGAGCATAAGGGCAACTACAATTATGGGCAGGAAGGAAGGCGAACTTCAGTCAACTGCCCAGCTTTTTTATCCAAGCATGCAAACAGCAGATATTTTTGATTTGGATGTTGATATATGCCAGCTGGGGCTGGACCAGAGAAGGGCAAATATCCTCGGAAGAGAGGTTGCAGAAAAGCTGAAGTGGAAAAAACCAGTTGCAGTCCACCACCATATGATTATCGGGCTGCAGGGGATGCAGAAAGGGGGAAATGAAGATGAAACACTCCTGGCAAGCAAGATGAGCAAGAGCAAGCCGGAGACATGCATTTACATGCATGACAGCGAGGAAGATATAAAAAGAAAAATAAACAAGGCGTTCTGCCCGGAAAAGACAATGGAGGGAAACCCTATTTTTGATTATCTTAAGTTTTTAATATTCAAGAGATACAATGAGATTAAGATAGAGAGGGATAAAAAATTTGGTGGAGATTTAAACGCAGATTATAAAGAGCTTGAAAAAATCTATTCTGAAGGCAGGCTTCACCCGGCTGATTTGAAAAATGCAACAGCTTTTTACCTTAATGAGATGATTTCTCCTGTAAGAAAGTATTTTGAAACAAACAAGAAGGCAAAAGAGCTTTACGAGGAGATAAAGGGATACGCGATAACAAGATAAATGCTGCCAAGAGCCCTAAATTCATTCAGTCCTGAATTCCACAATATCCTTGTCTTTTAAAACATGCCCCAAGCCAACTTTCTGGTTTGGAAATTTGCTTGAAGGGCCGGTGATTCTTACTTCCTTTATCTTGCTTGAAAATCCATGCAGGATTTTTTCTGCGACATCCTTAATATCTGAGTTTGGCTTCATTAGTACAGGGTCCTTGTCTGCGGGCCTGCCGGGCTGCTTTGTGTAAACCCTGATGATGCTGGAATTTTTCAGGAGCTTTTGCTTTAGCTCTTCTATTCCTTCAGATGTTTTTGCAGAGATAATGCAGAAGTTATATTTTTTGCTTTTAAGCGTGGCTTCGATTTTTCTTTTCTCGCTTTCTGAGAGCAGGTCAGACTTGCTAAATGCAATTATTTTTTTCCCGGGCGCTTTTTCCAGGAAAGGCAGTATTTCATTTATTTGCTGCATGCTCTCTGTAATGATGAGAAGGATGTCTGCGCTGTTTGCCATGCCCTGGTCAAATGCCTCATAGTTTATTGCAGGCATGTCTATTATCTGGAAACTTATGCCTTCATAGTCAAGCATGCCTATTGCTGGCTCTTTGGTTGTGAAATCATAAGGGGCAATTTTGGGAAATGTGTTTGTCAGAATTGAAATCAAGGATGATTTGCCCGAGTTTGTAAAGCCAATAAGAACAACCTGTATGCCTTCCTTTCTGATACCCTCTTTTCTCCTTGCCTGCTTCCTCTGCTGCTTTTTCTTTGCTATTTCTTCCTTTAGCTTCTTGTATCTTGTCCTTATGTTTGCCCTAAGTCCTTCTGCTGATTTGTGCTTTGGCATGAATTTTACCATCTCTTCCATGCCAAGAAGCTTTTCCTCGTCTGTCTGCGCCATCAAGAATTTCTTCTGCGCAGACAGGAACTCTGGGGACTGGTTGGTTGACATCTTAAATAAATCTATTTATCACCTTTATATAATTTTTATTTAATCCTCCCAATCTAAAAATTATGGCTTTATTAAACCCTATTTTCTTTATAAATTTCAAATCTTTTTCAAGATTTTCAGGGCTTAAGATTAGCTCGTTTCCAAATATGCCTTTTGCTATAGTTCCTAAGCTGACAGAATAATCTTGCTTATTTTTAAGCTTTGACAGCCTTTTTTTAATGAAGTTATTCATTTTTGCAGACAATGCGCTTGAATAATACATCAGGCTTTTTTCCGAATTTACATTATAATCTAAACCAATAAATTTTGCAGGTTTTACTATCAATGGAAACTGGGCAGTTGTTATTTTTTCCTTATTTTCTTCCAGATAACGCTTTATTATTTTTTTATTTTTACTAAAAGAGAACAGGTTTTTAATAATCATTCTTTTATCTAATGGCGGCTCTAAATCTACCAGTAAATTTATCTTAGTTTTATTGAGCTCTGAGAATAATTTTACTAAATCCTCTGTGCTTGAAAAAGGAGAAATCCAATAAGAATTTTTGATAATTGGCCAGCATGCATAATTCAGATTTTTATTTATTCTCCTTGCTTGCCAGGCTATTTTATTGAATTCAT
>DATDUA010000023.1:0-13485 GCA_035290605.1 Candidatus Nanoarchaeia archaeon | reverse complement strand
AGACCATCCTGATGCAGGCACTTTGATAACAACTGTTGAATTTCTTCCAATGTCATCTGACAGGTTTGAGCCAGGCCCTCCAAGAATAGATGCTATAGAAACTGCAAGAATTGTTGACAGGGGCATAAGGGAGTCAGGATTTATTGATTTTGGAAAACTTTGCGTGAAAAAGGGAGAAAGGGTATGGACTATCTTTCTGGATATATACTCAATAAATGATGCTGGAAATTTGATTGATGCTGCTTGTCTTGCTGCAGTATGCGCATTAAAGGATGCTGTATTTCCTAAATATAACGAGAAGGAAGAGATTATAGAATACGGCGAATGGACAACCAAAAAACTTCCACTGACAGATGCCACTCCAATAACCATGACATTCCACAAGATAGATGACACATTGCTTCTTGACCCTATCCGAGAGGAAGAGGATGCAAGCGAGGCAAGGTTAAGCATAGCTGTTTCAGGTGACAAGGAGATAAGAATAAATTCAATACAAAAAGGCGAGGAAACTGCCCTTGACAAGAAAGAAATGTTCAAAATAATAGACAATGCTGTTGTGAAATTCAGCAAGATTAAGGATTTGATAGAAAAGTCAATGTCAGAAAAGGAAAAATCAGACAAAAGGGGCAGGAAGCCTGAAAAGGAATGAGCAAAGCAAAAAATTAAATTGCTGCACAGCAAAATACAGATAATGCCAAAACTTTCAGATAAGCCGATAGAAGAGCAATTCTCAAAATATGAGGTAGCGAGGATACTTGGAGCAAGGGCATTGCAGCTTGCTATGGATGCCCCGATACTCGTAAAGATTGATGTAAAAGAGCTTGAAAGAATGAGATATGACCCCCTGAAGATTGCCGAAATTGAGTTAAGGTCGGGGGCTCTCCCTATAAGCGTAAAAAGGCCTTTTCCTGCAAAAAGAGACGCAAAGCTGAAAAAGATTAAAGTGGAAGAGAAAAAGCCGGAGAAAGATGACAAGGAAATAGTTGAAAAGGAAATTAAAGAGGAAAAAGAGATAAAGGAAGAGGGTGAAATCATGGAGCTGGCGCAGCCAGAAGACGAGGTTGAGGTTGAAGAGACAGAGGAAGAGGGCGTTGAATAATAAGTTTTTATTTTTTAATTTGTTCCCATAGAATATCGAAGTAGTTTTTAAAGTTTTTATAAAGAATATCTGAATCTATTTCTATACATCGCAACTCATCGCCCCATAAAAAAATAAGCACCTTATTATGTTTGTAGAGGTTAATTTGCATGGGGCTTGTAAGTTCTGGAGGAAGCCTTTTTATTTCTGAAATTTTAAGCTTGGGGTCGCCTGATTCTGTAAATTCTTTTATAATCTCTGAATAATCTCCATATGAACTTAACATTTTCAACCCAATATTTTTCTTTATTCTATCTTGGTGATATTTGAAAAACCATTTTTTTAATTTTTCTCCGCCCTTTCCATATGATGCTCCTAGAACATAATATTTTTCTCCTGATTTTAGATAATCAAGCATGGAAATGAATTTTTTTGTTACCTCTTCAAATCCCCTGTAAGTGTATATATCCTGATTCCATAATAAATCAAATTGCTCTAAGAATGATTCTGCTAAGGATTTATTGTCTATCATCACAGCAATAACATCTCTCCACCCGCCCATCCTTAGTATGACTTTGCTTCCATATGTAGTAACCGTTGCGGGAGATGTCATAGCGGTAGGAATAACTTTACCCAAATTATCTTTTATATATTTTCTTAACTCACAATATTTTCTTCCGTACTCGGAATAAATAGTTCTTGTTTTGATTCCTGCTTTCGCCCTCAATTCATATTGTCTTGTAAAAAAGTTATACATCCTTTCATCTAATTCCCCTATAACAAATGCATAAACTTTTTCGCCTTTCTTTAATACTTTAAAAACATCATTAAAAGCTGTTTCTAATCCTTTCATCCCCCTGAATAATACAGCCTCTGTTTTGTATTTTGCAAGCATTTTTTTAAGTTGGAGTTCTGGAAGAATCTTTTTTACCTCTTGTTCTTGGGACTCCAGCTTTATCTTTTTCTCTTTCAGATAATCCAATATTCTTTCTGGAGATGCTGCTTCAAAGTGTTTTATTCCTCTTTCAACTACGACACTTGCTAACCCTTTTTGAATTAATCTTTCCAATATCTCATATATTTTTGAACTTGAAACACCAGATTTATCCACTATCTTTCCAGTCGTACAACTACCTAATTCAAGTATTGCTAAATAAACGCTTATTTCCGATTTTGTTAGCCCTATCTCTTCAAATAATTCTAAATTCATTAGTAAATAATGATGCTTTCTATTTAAAAATCTTTCTATTACTCCCCCCCTAGGGTTAGGTAATATTTAAATACAAGTGTTATTTATAAGTAATAACAAATAAATTAAATAATTCAGGAGGATAAAAAATGAAAAACAAAAGTGCAAAAGAAATTTTGACTGCAGGGGGCATTGCTTTAATTGCACTAATTACACAAGGAACAAATGGAATAGCAGAAGAAGCAAAACAAACACCTAAAATAGCAATAACACAAACTGAGCTTTTAGTTAGAGATCAAAAGCCAATCTCAAGAAGCGAGATGGTAGCAAATGGGCTTCCTTTGAACATGGATGCGTATTTTCTTGCCGAAATACAAGGAAATAGCGAGTTGTACAAATTAAGGGCACAAACAGTGCCTTTGAATTATGGCCCATTCGGATTAGGAATAAGCGGACAACATGTGCAGCAAGTTAATGGCAACAAATCTACTGCACATGATGAGATAGGAATAGTTGGGAGGATTATGGGTAAACCTCTAGAGGGCGCTTTCGCAAAAGCAGACATAAGATATTTTCCAAGCGAAGATATTTTTGAGAGCTATGCGTTTCTTGGAGCAAAAAGAATCTTTTTAGATGAACTAAGCTCATATAATACAGAAACACGGCAGGCAATGTTAAGATTGGGAATAGACTACAAGATTAACAAAAACTTTTTGGTAGGCATAGAAACAAAATTCGCGGGCTCAGCTCAAGACTTACGTGCAAAATATACTGCTCTTAGAGCAAAAGCAACGTTTTAACTTTTATTCGCTTTTTCTTGTTTTCTTTAATTTATGTTTTGCTATCTTTTTTCTTTTATTCTATGCTTTTCTCTTTCTCCCGCTTTTCTAAATCTTTTTTAAAATCTTTAAACTTAGTATTTAACTCGTTTAAAGCAATTTTAATCATCCCCCTAAAAATATAAAATACCTTTTTCTTATTGCCGGTAAAAATCCCAATTTCAGCAGAAGAGACTTATATCAAGGGAAATCAATTTTCGAAAGTTTTTTCCCTGATAGATGGGAAAAGAAAGGTACGAAAATTAACTTCTTTTACTATAATTTCACTCGCACAACTTTCTTATATGCTTAAAGAAAGTTTTAGCATTTTGTAAACTCTCATTTGCCGGTTCTATGTTTGCTTGTGATAATTTTTGATATGTAAACTCGCCTCGTTTTTTCTTCTCTGCTTTGAATATGCCCAATAAAGCATCTGCTTTTACAATAATATCCTCATAAATATTCAATAATTCTTTATCAACAATTCCTTGAAATACTAACTTCTTAAATTCCTCATATGTCTTTTTGTGTTCTTCAGGAGCCTCTGTTTTAATTCCTTTCTTTGCCAAATATGCTTTAGCAGAATAGAAAATGCAATAATAGGAATGAGAAATAACTGAGCTGTAATAAGTCTCAGGCTCTTCTATCTTCATAACATCTACTTGAATACTCTTATTATTGCTTACAAACAGAGCAATGTCTGCAAATTTTATTTCATTATTGGCTCGTTCAAGATACAAATTATAGTTTAAATCCATGTTTTATCCCTTCTTTTATTAATGAATAAAATATGGAAGGATTATGAATTATTAAATGTTTTCTTGCTATTTCTTTTCCTAAATTTTCATAGTCTGCTTTAAGCATTTCTAAAAATTCATCTTTTGTGATTACATGACCATCCACTTTAATTAAAGACTTTAATTCCATTGATTTAAAAACAGCTTCAACCATTTTTCTTTTATCTTCTTGCTCAATAAAAACAGCTATATCTAAATCAGAATCTTTTTTCTGCTCCCCTGAAACATAAGAGCCAAAAATAACAATTGAATAAAAAAAAGTGTGCTTATCTAAAGAATCTTCTAATTCTTTAATTGATTTTAAAACTTGTTTTGGCAAATTTTCTCTATTGTAAGTTTCAAAATAAGTATATACTTTATTATTCTTATGATTAACAGCATAAAGCTTAGAGGTTCCTATTTTCCTTTCTGTTATTAAATCCTCAGTTAAAAATGCCTTAATTGCATCTTGTATAACTGAACTCGACTTTTCTTTTGATAGTTCTTTTACCTGCTTCCAAGTAAGTTCTTTAAACTTATTTTTTTGAAAGATACTAAATATCTTTAGTTGTTTTTTTGTTAACATTTTATTTGCCAAGCCTATAGTTTATTTATACCTTATTTTAAGTATGATTATACTGCTTTTTAGGTATATAAATCTTTCCTTCACCCCCCTAAAAATATAAAAACCCCTTTCTGCATATTATCTCATGCAGATAAAAGAGGTCGAGGCATCAAGAATCCTTGATTCAAGGAAAAAAGAAACTATCTTAATTTCTGTCAAGTCAGGCAAAGCTGTATTTAATGCCTCGTCGCCAAGTGGCACTTCAACAGGCAGGCATGAAGCAAAGCCATACAAAACAACATTGAACAGCGATATAAGAGTAATAAACCAGAATTCTAAAAAACTCTCTCAATTAACAGCAAGACTAAAGGATTTTGATGATTTATCAGTTGTAGAGGGGCTTATTAAAGGCAAAATCGGCGCCAACACGCTTTATGCGCTTGAAACAGCAATACTCAAAGCAGCTGCTTCTTCCTATGGTGTTGAATTGTGGCAGCTGATAAACAGGAATGCTGGAAGCAGAAAAAAGATGCCCATGCCTGTTGGAAATGTTGTTGGCGGTGGAATGCACGCAGCTGTAGGCAAAAGCATAGATTTCCAGGAGTTTTTATTTATTCCGCAAACAGGAAAATTCTGCAGAGCCTATGCCCTAAACCTTGCAGCATACAAAATGACAGAGAAGCTGCTGCAGGAGTATGATGATTCCTTTGAAGGCAAGAAGGACATGGAGAATGCCTTTATAACATCCCTTGATGATGAAGCTGTCTTAAGCGTAATGAATGATGTTAAAAAAAGCCTTGAGAAAAGCCCTGCAAAGAGCAAGATAAGAATCGGGGTTGATGTTGCTGCCTCAAGCTTCTTTAAAAACCGCAAGTATTTCTACAAAAGCAAATCCAAAAGCCTGGGCAGAAGCGGGCAGATAGATTATGTTTCTTATTTAGCCAAAAAGTATAATATCTTTTATATTGAAGACCCGTTAAGCGAGGATGATTTTAATGGCTTTGCAGTCTTAAGAAAGAAAGCCAAAAACAGCAGCCTTATTGTCGGGGATGACTTAACAACAACAAACCCTGCAAGGCTGAAAAAAGCAATTAAAGCACAGGCAATAAATGCGATTATTGTCAAGCCAAACCAGATTGGCTCCCTGCTTGAAGTGAGGCAGGTTTGCGAGATAGCAAGAAAAAACAGGATAAAAATTATTTTCTCGCACCGCTCTGGCGAAACAACAGACAGCACGATTGCTGACTTGGCATTCGCCTTCCAGGCAGATTACATAAAAACAGGCATAGCAGGAAAAGAGCGCCAAGTCAAGTTAAAAAGGCTGGTTGAGATTGAGAAAAGCGTGTGAAAAAATAAGGGAAAAAGAGGATAGCTTCAAATAAGCTTGTAGTTATCGACGGATTTATAAAGAGGCAAAGATATTGATTAGCATGAAACAGGCAATAATTAGCGTATTAATTTTAAGCATGCTGGTATTCAGCATGGTTGATATTATCTCGGCAGAAATATCAAATCGGGCAGAAAACTATCCCTTTGTTATTGCGCCATTAGAAAGAGATGCCTTAGAAGTTCTGGATAATGAGCTTAATAGTTTAGAGAATAAAACATTATGTAATATAGCAGATGTGCTTGAAGAAAATGGCTTGTTAAAAAATGTGACATGCGCAGAGCTGCCAGAAACAGAGATTGACGAAACAGAAGCAAAGAATATTCTCGCAGAAAAAATAATTACATATTACGATGTGGCTGGAAACCCTGTAAATGATACAATAGAAGAAAATGAACTAAAAGATGCTGTTTTAGAGGTTTTTTTAGAAAAGCTTCCTTATACAAGCAATTACGACAGAGTTGAAATAAGATTAACATGGAAGATTGGTGTAGGAATGAAAGAATTACCTAGTGAAACAGGATTTTGGTATATTTATGTTGATGCTTCCACAGGGGAAGCAGTGTTCATACAGCAAATGTTTATGACTGCTGGCGGAGGAAATCCAACAATATCCGATGCCCCTCAATTAGGAGAATCAGAAACAACAGATGCTGAATCTGGAAAAAATCTGGCTTACTTGTATTATGCAATACCTATCGCAATAATCTTATTGGCAATCATTCTTATTATTGCAAGAAGAAAAAAGTGATTTTGATTTGCTCGGGCTTTTTCCAAACCTTTAAAAACCCCTTTCTCATGGTTGTTTTAACTTAGTCAGGTACTGGCTGAAACAACCCCAGAGCAACCCCTGAGCTGTTTATAATTCAAATTTCATAAAGAACAAATTAAAGTAAAAACTATAAAAATGCCAAAAAAGAAAGCCGAGTCTTCAGAAGCTGAGAAAGAAGCAGTTGAAGATAAAGAGAATGCTGCCGGAAAGGCAGAAGAAAAACCTAAGAGAGGCAGGAAGAAAAAAGAAGAGAAGCCTGCAGAGAAAGCAGAAGAAAAAATCGAAGGCAAAATAAAAAGTGAAGCTAAAGATTCGGGAGAGGTTTTTGATGTTTTTGCGTCTGATGCTGCAGCTGTTCCAGTTCCTGAAGCAGCTGAGAAAGAAAAGAAAAAGATAACAAGAGAAGAGCTTCTTGAAAGGGCAAAGAAAATAAAGGTTGAGGAAATAAGCACAGAGGAGCTGAAAGAAAAGGTTACCGGCAGGGCAGAGATGCTTGTTCCAATTGAGGATTATGTCAAATATGGAATTCACCTCGGAACAAAAGTTATAACTCCTGTAATGAGAAGATATGTGTACAAGAGAAGGGCAGACGGGCTCGCTGTCCTTAACACCAACCTTATTGACAAAAAATTGAGGGAATCAATTGATTTTCTTGCAAAATTCAAGCCAGACGAGGTTCTTGTTGTGTGCAAGAGAATGGCTGGGTGGAATGCTGTCAGCCTCTTTTCAGAGCTGACAGGCATAAAGGCATTCACAAAGAAATACCCTGCAGGCATACTTACCAACTTAAATCTAAGCAACTTTATGGAGCCGGAGCTCGTAGTTGTCTGCGACCCATGGGTTGACAAGAATGCAATGAATGACGCAAAAAGGATGAACAAGAATGTCCTGTCATTGTGCGATTCAAATAATATTGCAAAGGATGTTGAGCATATAATCCCATGCAACAACAAAAGCAACAAAAGCATCGGGCTGGTATTTCATATTCTCGCAAGGGAATACTGCAAAAAGCACAAGATAGAAAAGGAAATTCCGCCAATAGAGCAGTTTGTCGGCGAGGATGTTTTGTGAGTCAGGTTATACCAAAGGAATCAAATAATCTTGCCCTTGAATAAGGGTTTTTCTGAGAGATCTTTTCGTCGCCGACAGGCGAAACCTTTATAAATCATGTTCTCGGTTAAAATATGTTAAAATGTTAACCTCCAAAATCCCAAGATATTGGATTTTTGGCGGCTATCAAAATTTAAAAGATTTTGTAGCTAGAATGAGTGCCTTAATGCATTATGTTAAGGTATGATGTATGGCAGTCATCTAGTTGTGTTCTCGTTAATTCAAGACAAGATTTGGCAAAAGCCAATAGGAGGATAAATTAGTTAAATCCAGTTTATCCTGCTGGCGGCTGCGGCTATTTGGCTTGTGCTTAGACATGCAAGTCTCTCGAAAGAGGGCGAACTGCTCAGCAACACGTAGCTAACCTAACCTAAGATTAGAAATAACATCGGGAAACTGATGCTAAGGTCTGGTAGAAGATGCCTTCTGGAATGAGGCATCTTTGAAACGCAAGGTCTTAGGATGGGGCTGCGTCTGATTAGGTTGTTGGCGGGGTAAATGCCCACCAAGCCGAAGATCAGTAAGGGCTTTTAGCGAAGGTGCCCTGAGAAGGACTCTGAGACACTAGTCCTAGCCCTACGGGGTGCAGCAGTCAAGGATATTTTGCAATGCTCGAAAGAGTGACAAAGCAAGCCAAAGTGTTTCTCTTTTATGAGAAACTTTTGTATGCTGCAAAAAAGCATATGAATAAGGACCGGGCAAGACTGGTGCCAGCCGCCGCGGTAATCCCAGCGGTCCGAGTCGCAGCCACAATTATTGGGTCTAAAACATCCGTAGCTTGTTCTGTAAGTCTTTTGTGAAATTCTGCATCTTAAGTGCAGAGCGTGCAAGAGATACTGCAGAGCTTGAGACCGGAAGGCGCAGGAAGTACAATCAAGGTAGTGGTAAAATACGTTGATCTTGATTGGACTAACAATAGCGAAGGCATCCTGCGAGGACGGATCTGACAGTGAGGGATGAAGGCTAGGGGCGCAAAATGGATTAGATACCCATGTAGTCCTAGCAGTAAACACTGCACACTAAACATCAGCATCTCCTCGAGAGATGTTGGTGCTGTAGGGAAGCCGTAGAGTGTGCTACCTGGGGAGTATAGTCGCAAGACCGAAACTTAAAGGAATTGGCGGGGGGGCACTACAACGGGTGACGCGTACGGTTCAATTAGATTCTACACCGTGAACCTCACCAGGACCGACAGCAGGATGAAGGTCAGTCTAAAGGGCTTACCTGACACGCTGAGAGGAGTTGCATGGCCGACGTCAGCCTGTGTCGTGAGATGACCTGTTAAATCAGGTAACAGGCGAGACCCGCGTGCATAGTTGCTACGTTAAGAGCACACTATGCAGACCGCTCCCGTAAGGGAGAGGAAGGTGCGGGCTACGTTAGGTGAGTACGGCCCGAATGCCCTGGGCTACACGCGCGCGGCAATGCTGCATTCAAAGGGATGCGACTCTGAAAAGAGAAGCCAATCTCATAACATGCAGCTCAGTTCAGATTGTAGGCTGCAACTTGCCTACATGACGCTGGAATCCGTAGTAATCGTTCTTTATCAGAGAACGGTGAATAAGTCCCCGCCCCTTGCACACACTGCCCGTCAAACCAACCGAGTTATGTCTTGACGAGGCTCGCAAGAGTCGAACCTTTACATGACAAGGTAGGTTAAGTCGACACAAGGTATCTGTAGGGGAACCTGCAGATGGATCACCTCCTATAAATTTTAATGATGCAACGAGAAAGACTGATGAAAGCACACCAATGCCACTATGAGCTAAAAAAGCGAAAGCATTTTAAACCATTATTCCTTCAGTGAAGAATGGGCCCGTAGCTCAGTTGGCAGAGCGCGTGCTTTGCAAGCATGAGGCCTCGGGTTCGAATCCCGACGGGTCCATGTCAAGATTTACAAAATCTTGAGCATCTCGAAAATCTTTTGATTTTCGATGTCCCAAGCCTTATGCCCCTGCCATACATTCTAGCTAAAAATTTTGGATGCTCAAGAACAAGTGTTCTTGGCGTCACAATTCATATTCAAATCAAATCAAGATTTGATAAATTCAAAAACATATGAACCTCGACGGTAAAATCGGCGAGGGGAGTTGAGAATATATTCATCAGGCTTTTGCTTGGTGTTTTTATATTTAATGAGACGAGTAGAATAGCTTCCACTGCGAAAGCAGCCTGATTATTCAAGCTGTTAGACGAATAGCTTGGTTTGGGTTGTGATGAAGGACGCGGCAAGCTGCGATAAGCCCGGGGGAATTGCATGCAGATATTGATCCCGGGATTTCCGAATGTGTAACATTCTCGCAAGAGAATGCTGAAAAGCAAGCATACGCCAGGAATTGAAACATCTTAGTACTGGCAGGAAAAGAAAATATTAATGATGCCCCTATTAGCAGCGAGCGAAAAGGGCAAAGGGCAAACTGAATCTCTTTCTGAAAGGAAGGCAGAGATGTGGTGAGCTTAGCTCCTAAGTCACTAATCAAAGTCGGCTGGAAAGCCGCACCTTAGAGAGTGATAGTCTCGTAGATGAAATGATATGGAGTTGCTCAACAGAGTAACATCTCCCGGATTGGAGGTGTGAATATGGCATAATTAAATGCTAACCCTAAATATAAACCCAAATCCGATAGCGCAATAGTACCGCGAGGGAAAGCTGAAAAGCACTCTTAACAGAGAGTTAAAAGACTTGAAATCTAACAGCAACAGTTTGTTACAGCTCTTTTCGCAAGAAAAGGGTAGTAACGTACGTTTTGAAAAACGGGCCAGGGAGTTTTTTTATGTGGCAAGGCTAATCCTCTTTGAGGAGTAACCATAGCGAAAGCGAGTCCGAAATGGCGTTAGTCACATGGGAAAGACCTGAAGCCAGGTGATCTATTCGTGGGCAAGGTGAAGTTTTCCGAAAGGAGAATGGATGCCTGTACCATTGCTATGTGCATGTGCTTGGATGACCTGCGATTAGGGGTGAAAAGCCAATCTAACCTGGCGATAGCTGGTTCCTGCTGAAATATGCCGTAGTATAGTCTTGTTTTGCTTGTCAGCGAGGTAAAGTACGGATAGGGTTTGCAGAGCCTTTTAGGCTACGGAACCCTTTCCAACTCAGAACTTGCTGACTGTATAGAACAGGAATGAGCGACGGTGCGTAAGGTATCGTCGCAAGACCCGAACAAGGGAGACTTTGGTTAAGGTCCCTAAACTCATGCTAAGTGTAACGAAAGGTGTCTTAATCCTAAGACAGCAGGGAGGTAGGCTCAGAAGCAGCCACCCTTTAAAGAAAGCGTAACAGCTCACCTGTCAAGGATTGAGGCCCTGAAGATGGACGGGGCTCAAGCATGATACCGATACCAAAGAACTTCTCTGATGAGAAGTTTGGTAAGCAGGCGTTTTTTTCGCGCAGAAGTTTTCTCGAGAGAGAGGATGGAGCGAAAAGGAATGAGAATCCTGGTGGAAGTAAGATCAGATTTTCCTGAGATTCGGAAAATGTCGCAAGGGTAAGGTTTCCTTGGCAATAACAATTAGCCAAGGGTTAGTCAGCGCCTAAGTCATGCCTTAACTGAGTATGGCGATGGAGATTCGGTTAATATTCCGAAACCTTTTAGCATTGTTTAGTGCACGAATGAAACTTTGAGATAGGCAGAGTTCTGAAAGGAATCAGGGCAGATAAACTTGTGGATCGTAATGATAAGAAGCAAGCGAATCTGCCTTGTAAATCTGCTGAATCTTGTAGTCCGTGAAAAGTTTGTGCATAGATGTTAAGAGGCTGTACCTAGATTTGACACTGATGCCCTGGTTGAAAAGACTAAGACATGAAAGGTGAACCCAGTTAAGGGAAATCGGCAAATTGGCCCTGTATCTTAGGTATAAAGGGTGTCTATTTTTGTCTCTTTCAGAAATGTTTGAGGCATTGATAGATCTCAGTAACAAGGACAGCCCGACTGTTTACCAAAAACATAGCCAACTGCAATGCCGAAAGGCTGTGTATAGTTGGTGAGACCTGCCCAGTGATGGTGTTTCAAACCCTTTTTCAAGGGGGCTAAGACCCATCAAACGGCGGGCCTAATTTCTGAGGCTCTTAAGGTAGAATAAACGCTGCCTTACGATATGCAATTAATTTTTGTATAGCGCTTCAAGCCAAAATAGAAAAATGAGTAAACAGAAACCAAAAGAAGAAAATCGAGCTATATGCTGGAAAGTCTCGAAGAAGTGTTGTAGTAAATTATTTTAGCAATAGAATAATTACCTGAAAATTAACATGGAGAGATAATCAGCAGGGAAGGCCTCTCAAGGAGAGGAACCCTCAGAGACTATACGCTCGATGCCAAATTAATCTGGCAAAGATATAGTCCGAGCTTCATAGCGATATGAAGATAACAGGTGCAAAAAATACAAAATTGAGCGTAATGCCTTGTCGTCTGAATGGCGACGTGCATGAATGGTTTAACGAGGTTGTCACTGTCCCTAACTGGAACCTTCCGAACTCATCAGCCAGGTGAAGAAACCTGGGACGCCTAGTGGGAAGCGAAGACCTTGTGGATCTTTACTGCAACTTGTTGTTGTGGCTTTTTGAAAGATACATAGAATAAGTAGGAGAGTTGAAGCGTAGTTTTGGCGAGGCTGATCGTCTGTGTAATACTACTTATAGTTCAGGAAGTCACTAACTCATATGAGAACAGCAACAGGCGGGCAGTTCGGCTGGGGCGGCGCCCTGTTGAAAAGATATCAATAGGACCCAAAGACAAGCTCATCCAGCTTGGAAACCTGGAGCAGAGCGTAAGGGCAAAAGCTTGTCTGACTGATTTTCGAAAAGCAAGAAAAGCAGAGGTGAAAGCCGGGCCTAGCGAACCCACATAGACTTTTAATGGGTCTTGTGGATGATAGAAAAGATACCCCAAGGATAACAGGCTTGTCGCACCCGATAGTTCACATTGACGGTGCGGTTTGGTACATCGCCGTCGGCTCTCCCTATCCTGCGCGTGCATAAGCGTGCAAGGGTGTCGGAGTTCACGCATTAAAAGGGATCGTTAGCTGGGTTAAGAACGTCAAAATAAAAACTAACGATTGAAAACCGTAAAACTATCAAAAACACGGCGTTGCATATCTGCAAAGATATGAAAAATAAAATCGACTCATATCGGTGAAGCCTAAAGCTTTTAAATAGAGAAGCAATGGTAATACCGAGGGAAGATAAGATTTATGGACTCAACAATACTTGCTTATATCGCAGGATTCCTTGATGGTGATGGAAGTATCTTTTTCCAGATTGTGCCAAGAAAAGATTACAGGCAGAAATTTCAAATAAGAAGCTCAATTGCTTTTTACCAGAAATCAAACAATGTTGTAATCTTAAACTGGCTAAAAGAAATATTTGGAGCAGGATATATTCGCCATAGAAAGGAAGGAATTAGCGATTATACAATTGTTGATTCAAAAGAAGTAAAGAAAATTCTTTTGCTTCTGCAACCATATGTGAAACTTAAGAAAAAACAATTAGAGCTTGGACTGAAAATCATAAACAAGCTTGAGAATAAAAATTCTAATGAAGAATTTTTAGAGATATGCAAGCTTGTTGACAAATTCAAGCAGCTTAATTATTCAAGAAATAGAAAGATAACTTCTGAAGTTGTAAATAAATCTTTATCCCCGTAGAGACTTAGGATTTAATCCTAGAGTCTTGCTGATTAAACAAGCAAGGCTAATACGTCGGTCTCCTTCTGCAAGAGAAGGATGAAGGTATAGTCCATGCCATTTCGAAAGATTGGATTGTATACGTGAGACAGTTTGTATGATATCTACTAG
>DATDUA010000022.1:0-2922 GCA_035290605.1 Candidatus Nanoarchaeia archaeon | reverse complement strand
ACTGGTTAAAGAATACATTGTGAATTAACCTTTTAATTTTCAGATTTTTTCAACTTAAAATGAATAATATAGAAGATATAATTCAGCTAACAGAATTTGGGGCAGCAGAGGCTGTTCCTGGCTCCAAGCTTATGCTCGAGTCAGGGAAAAACAGGATTCTTGTAGACATTGGGACAGAGTATAAGAAAGGCGAAGAAAATATGCCCCTGCCTTTTGATGCCAGAAGCATAAATCAGCTTCTGTTGACACATGCTCATGCAGACCACATGGGGCAGCTGTTAAAGCTCACCAAGGCAGGCTTTAAGGGAAAAATATTCTCAACACAGGAGACAGCAGACATAACAGAGAAACAGCTCTCACAGTCAGTGAGCAGCTCTTTTATTCATAATAACTGGGCAAAAGGCAAGGTATACAATCATGGCCCTAAAAAAGGAGAGCTGGTGCAGTTTAAGAAGATAATGTTCACATACAGGGATATGAAAGAGGCAATGAAACTTTTTGAGCCATCTGAGGGCAAAAGAGGATTTCCTTATGAGAAACAGGTTGATATATCCGGCGATGTTAAAGCAACATTTTATGAAGCAGGGCATATACCTGGGGCAGCGCAGATACTTTTTGAAATAAGCAAAAATGGAAGGCAGCTAAAGCTTTTAACATCATATGATTTGGGCAGGACAGACTATAAGATTACACAGCATCCAATAGCAAACATACCTCTTGTCAGGTTTCCGCACACAAAATTTCCCAAGGACATAGATTATATTGTTGTTGAAAGCACATACGGCAGCAAGGTGCACGGCAATCTTGAGGATTCTATAGGCACTCTCGAGGAGGCGGCAAATGATGCTGCGAAAAACGAGGGCAAGCTCATAATACCTGCATTTAGCATCATGAGAACGCAGATGATATGGAACTTCTTTTTCAGGCTTGGCAAGGAAGGGAGGCTTCCTTCTAACATGGCGCTTTATTCAAGCAGCCCGACAGCTGATGAGATAAGCAGGATTATGCTAAAATACATTGATAATTTTGATGAAGAGGCAAAAAAGGAATTCGCAGACAAGGACAACAATCCTTTTCACTTTGACAGATTAATCCGCCACAAAAAAATGGGCGAGACAGTGGAATTGCTGAAGGATAAAAACAAGGCATCATACTCTATCATTGCCTCTTCAGGCATGTGCGATTTTGGCAGGATTGTGACAATTCTCGGGCATACTATATCAGACCCTAAAAATATAATTCTCAGCACAGGATATGCTGCAGAAGGGACAAGAATGTGGATGATGCAAAACCATTATGAGGAAATTCCCTTTAACGAGACAATCGGCCCTGTGAAGCTCAGGACAGATGTGCGCAAGATGGGCGGATTAAGCGGGCATGCTGACTGCAAGGAGATTATCGCGCACCTCAAGAATATTCATGACCCTGTAGAAGGAGAGCAGTTTAAAGGCATCTATATCAAGCACGGGGAAAAAGACGCCTGCCATGCATTAAGGGCGGAGATAATCAAGGAAGGATATAACCCATCTACAGTTTATGTAATGAAAAAAGGAGAGGTGTACAGGCTTTAATTTTCTTGATATAGCCTCTTTAATGATTTAATTGCATCTGCATGCCTTTTTCCTGATTCAATTACATCATGCCAACCGCAACCATTAATCCACTGACAGTTTGGATGTTCTATATGTATT
Organism: Candidatus Nanoarchaeia archaeon; assembly: GCA_035290605.1. GTDB lineage: Archaea > Nanobdellota > Nanobdellia > Pacearchaeales > GW2011-AR1 > JACOYM01. The sequence continues at coordinate 1,231 of DATDUA010000022.1, read as the reverse complement.
TCTCCTTTATAACCTCTAATAAATGTATAACCCCCTTTATCAGTAGTAATAGTCGTGATTACTTGCACACTCTTATAATTTACATTAGTGCTAAATCTAATTTTATTTGGGAAATACATTTTAGTTTTAATGTCAGAAATTAAAATATCTTTTGTTACAGGCCCCCTAATGGTGGGATAAGTCTCTTTAGTTTCAAGCCCTGTGACGGCTGTTTTCTGGACTATTTCAGACAATCTTTTTTTCTTAGCCATCTTTGTCCTAACTCTCAAAGCTTTTAAACCATTATTGTATAGAAAAATATATTTCTAAATCTCTATTATTTTTCCTTTTCTGCCGACATTTATAATCCTTGTCTTGCCTACTTTATCCTCTATTCCCTCAAGCTCGTGGATATGCCCCGAGATGAACAAGTCAGGCTGGAGTTTTTCTATGGCTTTTCTTATTCCGCTGCTTCCGGGAAAGCCGGAAAGCTCTGATTTTGTGCCTGCTGCATGAAGGTGGCTCACCATTATTTTTTTCTCAAGGTTTTTGACTTTCTCAAAATTCTTTTTCAGCTTTTCAAATGCGTCTTTTTCATTGAGGAACATCACGCCTGCGCTTCCAAGCCCAAAGACCCCGACATTTTTGTGCGCAAAATAATAATCATCAAGGTTTTTTATCCCATATAGCTTTGAGAGGACAGCTGCTGTGTCTGGCGAATCCCAGTTTCCCGGCACAAAAACAACCTTTTCGTTCCTGTCAGTAAAAGGCTTGATAATATTCTCTGTCTCTATCATCCCTACAATGTCGCCTGTCAAAATAACCAGGTCTACCTTTTCTTTTTTTGCCTTTTCAGCCAGCTCTCTGGCAAGCTTTGTGTCTCCATGTATGTCGCCTGCTGCGAGGATTCTGAGCTTTTTCTCCTGTTTCATGGCTATAATAACTATTCTTGATTAATAAACTTTATTAATCTCCTGCTCATCTTAGCATAATGAATGCTGATGAATTAATTGAAAGCGCAAAGCCAGAGATGAGGCAGATGCTGAGAAGCGTGTATTCTTACAATCTGCAATTTATAAAAACACCAGATGAGAGAAAATTGCTTTTGAGAATTCTGGAAGCAATGACTGTTGCTGACAGGAGGTTTTTTGTTGAAACTAATGCTGTTTATGTCAAGAATTCTGAAGAAAACCGCACACTTCAGTGTGCGGATGAATTCTTGAGCATCCAAAAAACTTACAAACCACACACT